>JAYUWQ010000503.1:0-4021 GCA_043753485.1 bacterium | reverse complement strand
CGGGCAGGTCAAAGACGGTCTCCGGCTGACCCGCGTGGATGTCACCACCCAGGATCCTTTCATTTTGCCATTATGGATCCTGCTGCGGGATGATCTCAAACCGGAGCAGGTGCGGGGCATGACGCTGGAGGTGCTGGATGAAGCTGCGTGGGAAAAGTTCCATCAATGGGGGGCGGGCACCGGTGCCAAAGATGGCGCGGGCGATTCCGTGGCCTTTCTGCGGGAGCAGCGCGCACGGCTTGATTCCTCCCATGCCATAGCACTTTTCTGCCCTCGTGGAGTGGGGCCGACCAGCTTGGCCGCGTTGTCCAAAGTCAAGCAGACGCATTTGCAGCGTCGGTTCCTGCTGCTGGGGGAGTCATTGGAAAGCGGTCAGGTCTGGGATATCCGTCAGGCGGTGGGGGCCCTGCGCAGTCTGCCAGGTTGGTCGCATCAGCCGCTCTCCCTGCGGAGCGGTCAGGTCATGGGGGCCAATGCCCTGTATGCTTCACTCTACCTGGAAGGAATCAGCCGCCTGGAGTTGGAAAATTTACCGGTCTCCCACCATGCCGGACCCACTTATCTCAATGTACTGCGATATTTTGATCTGCCCCAGGCCCTCGCCATGGCAGCGGAGCGCACGCCCGTCATCCTGCATACCCGAGACACCACTTCCTGGCGTTACGCGCAGGCGGTGACGATGGAACTTGGCATGGGAGACAGTCTACAATTCTTCCGCCCTGAATAGGCATCGCTGCCGCAGGAGGCGCGGGCTGGGCGGAAGTATTCCGGCCGTTTAGATGCTGAGGGTTTTGCCAAAAATCGAGTCTTCGCGCAGGCCGCGGTTTACTCCCGTGGAGTGGGGGAGCAGCAGCGGATCCGCAGCACGGAGGTTTTCGCAGAAATTCACTTCCCACGAGAGGAGTTCGTGCCGCACAAAGCGGGGGAGTTGTTGGCGCTGGCTGAGGGCGAGGGGAAGATCCAATTCAAGATTGTCCAGCACATCGACAATGCCGTCGGTGAGGGCCGGCATGGTGAGTTCCATGGCTCCGAGACGCTGGAGGATGCGGCGGGCGCTGCTGGTCGACCAGCTTTCCGGGACATCGGCCGCGAGAGGAACATGGACCACGAGAAATTCCCCCATCCGGGCGTATTGTTCGGCGAGTTCGTGGGCGGAAAGAAGCACCGCACTATCATGGCAAACCGGGATGATCACGGTGAGTTCGGCCTCCAGTTCTTCCAAGACATCGTCCATATGATGCCGCTCGAAAGCCCGCACCAGGCGGTCTCCGCCGCCCGTGTGGCAGTCGATGATGATCACTTCATGGTGATCGATCAGATCGACCAGATCATTGACCGGGAAGGCATCCTCCAAATCCATCAGCACGGTGGGCATGGGAAGTTCCTGGTCGGAGGAGGTTACCACCAGCTGATGGCTGATTTGCTTCCGCTGGAAATAAGCACACAGCACGGTGGAAAGGGTGGTTTTACCGCAGGCCTCAGCATTATTGGAGATGATAATGACTTTTTTCATAATTTATTTCGGTTTCAATAATTATTACTAAGTATAATCAGTAAAGCAAATAAATATTTAATAAAAATTAGAATAAAAGGGGCGTGGCATCTCTCCTTTCCCGCCTTACCTAAAGAATTTTTTTGGTGTAATATGTTCTCCCTAAGATGCTTATGGATCTTTTTGGAAAAGTGAACCAAAGCTGAATTTGTCCCGGACCAAGAGAATATTTGGAATGATGAAGGGCTTTTCAGTCCAGCCAGACCCCGGAAAAGACGGCCAATTCCACCAAAGGTCCTGGATGACAGCCTGGCTCTGGTGTGGTTTTGTAGAGGAACCCGGCACGACCGCATTGAACGGACTGGTCGCCCGGGTTTCTTATCTCCTCCCATGCTGGAAAATCGAGACTATCTGCGCCGACCCGGTCCGGCGGTGGATCATGATGGCCCTTCGGTTCTGTGGGTGCTGGTCATGATCAATCTGGGCGCGCTGGTCCTGCGGCAGCTCTTCACAGCTGAAACTGAAGTGCCGTCGGGCGCCTTGAGCGTCCAGGCGTTGCAGGAGGGCGGTTGGTGGACTGTTTTCACGCACCTCTTCATCCATTCCGACTGGAGCCACCTGCTTCCCAACATGGCTCTGCTGGTGCTGGCCGGCCGGCGGTTGTTGGCCGATACCGGGACGCGTCATTTTCTTTATATCTACCTCGTCAGTGGCTGGGTGGGAGCGGCGGTCATCCTGCTGCTGCATCCCGGGGCTCCGCTGATTGGGGCCTCCGCCTGCGTTTCCGGGGTTCTCGGGGCCTACACGGCGTTGAACCCGGACCGGTCGATCACCCAATGGATGGGGGCATGGGCTCCCCGGCTGCGCGCGGTCAGTGCTTTCCGCGGAGTAGTGATTTCATTTGTGATTCTTGAGATCGCCGCTTCGGTAACCAACCGGGAAACCTACTACTTGCCGATGATTCACGATATGGCGCACGGCGCCCATGCGGCCGGGCTGCTGACGGGTTGGCTTTATGCCCGCCATCTGGCTCCAGCACTGGGGAATTTCTACCACCGGGAGGACTTTTTCCCGCAGGGGTTGCGCCGTCACCGTGATACTGAATCACCACCGGTGTCTGCCCGGGCTGGAGTCCGCCAAGGGGGAGCCCACGTTCAGCCTGACGCACCGTTGGCCGCGCCTCCCCCCCTGAGCAACGATGAGTTTCTACGGCAGTCCGTCGATCCCGTCCTTGATAAATTGTATGCCAGTGGCATGGCCAGTCTCACCCCCGCCGAACGGAAAATCCTCGACGAAGCGGCCAACCGCTTTGCCCGCCGGGAGCCCTGAGGAGCCCGATCCCAGCGGACGGTAAAAGCCACGGATGGCAGGCAACCGCAGGCGTGAAGGAATACCTGCCGGGTCTGGCGGAGGAGTCTCCGGGGACTATGGATTTCCGGTTTCTAACGAAATTTCCCGCTTCTCCCATACGGGGAAAACAGACCGGTAAAGCTGGCGGAGAGGGAGGGATTCGAACCCTCGGTAACCTTTTGGGCTACGACGCTTTAGCAAAGCGTTGCTTTCGACCACTCAGCCACCTCTCCGGGTCGTACAGCTTTTACCAAACACGGGGAATCCCTGTGCGCCGCCATTAGAGCACCCCACCCCGGCATCGTCAACCCGCGAAAACTCCCAGCGGCAGAAAAAGCCCGTAGGGGGAAGCGCGCCTCACAGCCGACGCGCCCGCAGTCCCCGCCAGTGCGAATAATCGGCATCGGTCGGGAAGGCCTGTGCGAGTGGGCGGAGGTCCTTCCACGGCCAGAGTCCCGTGCCGCCAATCAGGCATTCATTCATGCTGGCGACGGTGGTAATGGACCGGACTTCCGTAAAATTCCCCCGGAAGAAGCGGCGGAATTCTGTCTGCACCCGGCGATGTCCGGGGCCGGTGACGAGATTGGCGGCGAAAGTGCCGCCGGGCTTGAGGCTGCGCTGCAAGTCCGGCAGCAGGGTCGCCGGCGAGGCCAGCGGGCGCTCCACATCAGAGGAGGTCACCCCGTAAACATCATCGAAAATCACGTCGAACCGGCGCCGGTTCCGGCGGAGCCACGCGTAGGCATCCCCGGCGATGATTTCGATGCCGATGGCTTCCAGATTCATATAATCGCGGGCCAACCGGATCATGTCCTCATCGATCTCGATGGCGGTGATTTTCATGTCAGGACAAAGGTGCCGCAGCGTCCGCAGGCTGGTTCCCCCTCCCAATCCCAGCATCAGGAGGGATTGCGGGGCGCCGGTGGGATGGCTCAGGATGCCGGCGGCGATCGCATCCCAGGCCAGTCCGGTCAGGAATTGATCCCGGCCCCACCAGGCGTGGATGGCACCGGTGACGCGGAATTCCACTTCCCGTTCGTCCCCATACACGGCGACAGATTGGTGGGAGGTCCGGCGGGTTTCGAGATGGCGCAGCTTGGACCAGGACATAGAGAATCAGGGGGAGAACGCAGAGGAAAGGAAGGGCAGGCGCACACGAAAAAGCCCGGATCCTCGGGC
>JAYUWQ010000502.1:0-10733 GCA_043753485.1 bacterium | reverse complement strand
ATCGCTCTATCTCGGCTTCCGGCGGAAATGGATCGCCCCCGTCATCTTCCTCGATGTCATCGTCTCCCTGTCGGCGGGATTTTTGCTGCTGCCGCTGTGGGACGCGAATCTCTCCGTAGCCGTGTGGGTCGGCTTCCTCGTGCTGCTCGGCGTGGTGGATGACGACAGCGTGGTGCTCTCCACCTACCTCGAAGACATCTTCGACAAGAAGGATATGAAGAGCATCGCTGAAATCCGTGACGCCGTGCTTCAGGCCGGATTAAAACGCATCCGCGCCAACCTCATGACTATTTGCACCACTGTCTTCGGTCTCATGCCCGTCTTCTGGGCCACCGGTCGCGGTGCCGATATTATGAAACCCATCGCCCTGCCTTCGCTCGGCGGTATGTCGGTGAGCGTCGTGACCATGTTCATCGTTCCCTGTTTGTTCTGCGCCGTCGAGGAATGGAAATGGAAACGGGCGCAACGCGCCACTAATTCTGACCACCTGAGGGAAGCCGTGCCTACGTTATGAAAAGCTTAAACGATAAACCCTGGCACCAATTGCCGACCGAAGAAGTTGTTAAAATCATTGGGGTGAATTTATCCTCTGGCCTGGTGGCGGATGAGGTCGGCCACCGTCAAAAGGAGTTCGGCCCAAACCGCGTTACTGCACGACGCGGCACCCCGATGTGGCTCAAGTTCCTCCAGCAGTTCAACCAGCCGCTGGTTTACATTCTCCTGCTGGCCGTGGGGGTTACGGCGTTCCTAAGTGAATGGGTCGATTCGTCGGTTATCTTCTGCGTCGTGCTGATCAACGCCGTTGTCGGTTTTCTCCAGGAGGCGAAGGCGGAGAAAGCAATTGAGGCACTCGCCCAAATGATTGCGACCGAGGCCACAGTGCGTCGCGACGGGCAGAAACTCCGCGTCCACTCCGAGCAACTCGTGCCGGGCGACGTGGTCTTGCTTCAATCCGGCGACCGCGTCCCGGCCGACCTGCGATTTGTTTACCTCCGCAATCTTCACACCGACGAATCCGCTCTCACCGGAGAATCGCTCCCGGTGGCCAAACATCCTGACCCGCTTCCGTTGGACACGATTCTGGCGGATCGAAAAAATCTAGGTTACGCCGGGACGTTCATTACCAGCGGCCAGGCGGAGGGCGTGGTCCTCGCCATCGGCGACGAAACCGAGACCGGCCACATCGCACGCCTCATCTCCAGCGCGGTCGAAATATCCACTCCGCTCACGCGTAAGATCGCCCAGTTCAGCAAACTGGTGCTCTGGGTTATCGTCGGACTGGCGGTCGTCACGTTTGCGCTAGGAGTCGCGCGCGGAGAAAAGCCGGTCGAGATGTTCATGGCGGCGGTGGCGCTGGCCGTCGGCGCAATTCCCGAAGGTCTGCCCGCTGCCGTGACCATTGTCCTCGCCATCGGCGTCTCTCGTCTGGCGAAAAGGAAAGCGATCATCCGCAAGCTTCCCGCCGTCGAAACGCTGGGCAGCACTACGGTTATTTGCTCGGACAAAACGGGCACTTTGACCAAGAACCAAATGACGGTTCAGGAGATTTTTGCGGGTGGAAAACTTTATGCCGTGACGGGAGCCGGTTACGAACCCAAAGGCGATCTTCATCTTGACGGCGCTGTTGTGAAAGTGCCGGAGCATCCCGCGCTCGACGAATGCCTGCGCGCTGGTGTGCTGTGCAACGAATCCCAGCTTCTCCGCGACAACGGTCTGCTGAAGGTGCAGGGCGACCCGACAGAAGCGGCACTGCTCGTCGCGGCCGAAAAGGGAGGAATCAACCACGCCGAGACTCATCGCGCCGCGCCACGGTTGGACACGATTCCCTTTGAGTCCGAACACATGTTTCGAGCCACGCTGCACGAGGCGCACCAGGGTCGCGTCATCTACAAAGTCGGAGCGCTGGAACAACTCCTTCGGCGCTGCGCCGATGCGCTCGGTGAACGCGGCGATCTCGTCCCGATCAACCTGGACGCCGTGCATCGCGCCGTCGAACAAATGGCCGGGCGCGGCCTGCGGGTCCTGGCACTGGCTCGTCGCCAAGTGGACGGGCGGCACCACAAACTCGAGCACAGTCACGTCGCCGCTGGCCTCACCTTTCTTGGCCTGCAAGGGATGATGGATCCTCCGCGTCCCGAAGCCATTGCTTCCGTGCGTCAGTGTCAGCGCGCTGGCATCGCCGTGAAAATGATTACCGGCGATCATCTCATCACGGCCCGCGCCATTGCGGGACAGATCGGATTGAAAGGCCATGAGGAGAACGCACAACTGGTGGCCCTCTCAGGTCGGGAACTGGAGAAAGTTTCCGACGAACAACTGCCCGACGTGGCGGAACGCACGGGTGTCTTTGCGCGCGTCGCACCCGAACAAAAACTTCGCCTCGTTCGTGCCCTCCAGTCGCGCGGCCATGTCGTGGCGATGACCGGCGACGGCGTGAACGACGCCCCGGCACTAAAACAAGCGGACATCGGCGTTGCTATGGGCATCAGCGGCACGGACGTGGCTAAAGGCGCGGCGGCGATGATTCTCACCGACGACAACTTCGCCAGCATAGAGGCCGCCGTGGAGGAAGGACGGGGCGTTTTCGACAACCTCACCAAGTTCATCGTCTGGATTATTCCGACCAATTTGGGCGAAGCGCTGATGCTCCTAAGCACCATCGTGCTGGGCCTGCCACTACCACTGCTCCCACTCCAACTGCTCTGGATAAATCTCACGGACACCTTGCTTGGTCTCTCGCTGGCGTTCGAGCCGAAGGAGGGTGATGTCATGAGCCGCCCGCCGCGCGATCCAAAGCGGCCGTTACTGACCTTTCCGCTCATCATGCGCACGGGGTTGGTGTCGCTCATCATGGTGATTGGCGGACTGAGCGTGTTCCTTTGGGAACTTCGCATCGAGCAGGTTGGGATCGTTGCCGCGCGCACCGCCGTCATCAACGTGGTCGTCCTGGTCCAGATCGTTTACCTTTTTAATTGTCGTTCCCTCCACCACTCCGTCTTTGCCATCGGGCTGTTCACGAACCGCTGGACCATCCTTGGTGCGCTGGCCATGTTGGGAGCGCAACTCCTCTTCACCTACGCGCCAGTGATGAACACTCTCTTCCACAGCGCGCCGCTCGCCGCCGAATCGTGGCTGCGTATTGCAGGTGTCGCGGCCATGGCCTTTTCATCGGTGGAATTTGAAAAATGGATTCGCTTCGGCGGAGGTCGCGGCCAGCACGCCATTCCTGAACAAAAATCCACCACATGAGCACCGTCGCCTGCTACGACACCGCGTGCCCGCCACTGGTCCATCGCCGACGGGCGGAGTTCTCCACACCATGTGCTTCACCGGATACCCGGCGGCGGATATGACGTTCGCGGTTTACCTCTATGCTCAGAAAAGCGGAACTGAAGAAATGGCCCCGAGTTCTGTCGAAGTCGTCTCCATCCACCTTCAGTCCGATGCCTGCCGGCGCGTTCCTGTGTGAACAGCCACAAGGGGGTGATTGCAAAACGTCAAACCGGAATCTGCTCATGTAGATGGCGAAACAGTGCTGGACGCAGCAATCATGGCCCGCCGCACCGTCCCACTGACCTGTTCCGGCGTCACGGCCTTCATGCAGCGCAAATCGAGAGGGCACGCGCGGAGAAAGCAGGGCGAGCATTCCACGTGCTGCCGGATCACCGTATGGCCCTGCCCCAGGGGACCGGTCCATGCCGGTTCCGTAGAACCAAAAATCGCCACCACCGGCGTGCCCAGCAGGGCGGCCAGATGCATCGTGCCGGTGTCGTTGGTCAGGAGCAGCCGGCAGCGGCGGAGTTCCCGCATCAGTTCCTCGAGGCTGGTTTTTCCGACGAGGTTTTCACACTTTCCGTCGAGCATTCCGGACAAAGTTTCCCCCATCGCTTTTTCCCCGGGCGCCCCGAACAGCACCATCGCCGCATCCAATTCGGCTGTGATCTGCTTGATGGCTTCAGCGAAGCGCTCCAAAGGCCAGCGTTTGGCGGACCCATATTCCGCTCCGGCGCAGATCCCGATCCTGAATTTGCCTGATGCTTCCACTCCCGCTCCCGGCAAAGAATCCTGAAGGGTCGCATCCTCAACATCCGCCCCCAGCCGCCACGCGATCCGCAGGTAGTGCCTGACATGATGTTCCGTCGGCGTGATGCGCTTCTTTTTGGGAATGATCTGATCCAGCAGCCACTTCCGGTGATGCCCCTGATACCCGACAATCCGCGGCACCCCCGCCAGCCAGGCTTCCAGGGCGCTGCGCAGCGAATTCGGCAACAGGACGGCCGCATCGTAGGAGATGCCGCTGCGTTTGATGACCTTGGCCGCGCCGGGGATTCCGGCATCCCGGGGAATTGCCAGCACGGCGTCCACCTCCGGCACCGCCCGCCAGAATCCGGCGAGCTTTTCAGGCGTCAGGATCGTGACCCGGGCATCCGGCCGCCCGCGGCGGATCGCCCGGACCGCCGGCACCGCCATGCAGGCATCACCGAGCCAGTTTGAGGAACGGATCAGGATTTCGAAGCGCTGCAGATTCTCCATCACCATGCCCGGCAGCAGGGTGACGCCCCGTTTGTAGCGGGCGAGGAGGAAGTCAGGATTGGGGGTTTTCCAACGGTTATGCACCCAGAACCAATCAGCCGGAGAGTGCCGGATGCCTTCCTCCAGCAGTTGATTCATCCGCGCCGTGGCCTGGTCCACATTCATGCCTTTTGTCATTGGCATCGGTTCTCCGCACACGAGACGCCAGCGGGCGGGGCCGATGGTTTCGACGGTGAGCGGCACCATCGGGGCTCCGGTGCGCCGGCTCAGCAGGGCGGGCAAGGTGGTGGTTGAGGCGAGGCGGCCAAAGAATGGGCACCAAACACCCCCATCCCCCGCATGCTGATCGGCGAGGATGCCGAGGGCATTGCCGTCACGCAACCAGCCCGCCGGAGTCTGGAACCCATCCTGACGGTCGAAAAGGGTGCAGACGGACCGGCTGCGGCGGCGCAGCACATGGGCATTCAAATACGGATTGCCGAGGGCCTGATACATGCTGGCGGACTTCACTCCGGGGCCGAGGATATTGGTCTGCGAAAGCACTTCCCAATTTCCCATGTGACAGAGGGCATAAATCAGACCTTTGCCCTCCTTGAGCACCCCGTTTACTTTTTCCATGCCCCGCGTCTCCAGCCGCGCCAGCACCGCCGCTTCGTCCATGTAGGAAACCTTGAGACTGCTCAGCAGATTGGCCGTCAGGGTGGCAAAATGTTCCCGCGTCAGCCAATCCAGTTCCGCCGCGGAACGGTCGTGCCCGAAAGCGATCTCCAAATTCCGCCGCACGAGGCGGCGATAACCCGGAAAGAGCAGGCTGCCCGCCCGGCCCAGCACCCGGCCCATCTGCCAGACCACGGTCAGGGGCAGGAGCCGGCAGCAGGTTTCCACTGCCCGGTAGACGAGATACGTGAACCGGTGGGACATGGGCAGGCGGAGCGGGGCGTGGGGTTGATTCCGGGGCCGGAGGGCCATTTTTGAAGGGCGAATGGACCGCCCGGCAGTGGAAGCGTCAAGCGCGGGAAATCAAGGAAATCAGATGCCTTCCCGCAAACCTCCGGTTAAATGAAGCTGGAATGAAATCTGCCACAGATTCGTTTTCCTACCCAACACCTCCTGCTCCCTATGTCTGAATCAAAACCAATCTCCCAAGTCATGATGGAAGCCAGCCAACGCGACGTCATGACCGTCACCCCCGAGGGCAAACGCTGCGCCACCCTGATTGAGGGTGTGAGGATCCGGGACCTCGTGCTGCACACCGACGACCGGGGCACGGTCTGTGAGATGTATGATCCAAGGTGGGGCTGGCATCCGGACCCCCTGGTCTTCACCTATTGTTATACCCTGAGGCCTGGCTGGGTGAAGGGCTGGGCGATGCACCAGCAGCACGAGGACCGCTACTGCCTGCTCTCCGGCGAGATGAAGGTGGTGCTCTACGATGCCCGTGAGGACTCCCCCACCTTCAAGGAAGTCCGGGAAATCTACCTGACAGAACAGCGCCGCCAACTGCTCAGCATTCCCACCGGGGTCTGGCACGCAGACCAGAATGTCGGCGAAAAAGATGTTTTGGTGGTCAATTTCCCCACTATCCAATACGACCACACCAATCCCGACAAATTCCGGCTGCCGGTCCACACGGATCTGATCCCCTATCAGTTCACCGGCGTCAAAGGGTATTGACCGCGGGCTCCCATGAATACACCCGTGGACTCATTCCCGGACCGGATCCGGCTGCCGGACGCAGCCCAGCCGGAGGTGTCCCTGCTGATTCCCACCACCAACCAGGCCGAGGCCCTTGAATGTTGTCTCCGATCGCTCGCGGAGCACCTGCCGCCGCACATTCCCTGCGAAGTAATCGTGGTGCTGAATGACGCCACTCCAGCGGTGCGGTCTGTGGTGGAGCGGCAGTTCACCGGCCTGCACCTCTTGTCCTCCACAGCCAATCTGGGGGTAGCAGGAGGCTATAATCTCGCCCGCACCCTCGCCCGCGGACGCTTTTTACTGCTGCTGCATGATGATGTGGAGACCGGCCCCGGTTGGCTGGAGCCGCTTCTGGCCACGGCCACAGCCCATCCCACCGCTGGAGCCATCGGCAGCCGGGTGCTGAATCCTGACGGCAGCCCCCAGCGGGACGGTTCCCTGCTCTGGAGCAATGGCATGACCAGCCCCTGCGCCGCCGCAGATCACGGGGGGCCTTGTCCCGTGGACTACACTGGCACCTGCGCCACCCTCGTCCGCACCGCTCTGTGGGACGCCCTTGGTGGCATGGATGAGCAGATTTACCCGGCCTATTATGTCGACGTGGATCTTTGTACGGGGCTGCGGTACTTGGGATTCGCCACGCTGTGCGAACCCTCATCCACCCTCCGGCACCGGGCGGGGGCCAGCTCCTCCCTCGACTTCCGGGCCTTCATTTGTGCGCGGAACCAGCAATATTTTGTCACCAAATGGGCGGGTTTCCTCACTCAATACGAACCGTGGGCGCCGGACGATCCGGAAGCCACCCGCCGTGCTCTGGCCCGCGCCCGGAGCGATGCGGCGGCCACAGCCCGGACCGGAGCACCCCCCCTGCCTGCACCGCCCCCCCTGGCCGACCCTGCGACCCGCGAAACCCGCCACTTCAAGATGACGCAGACCTTGGAAAAGGAATGGAGCGCCCATCTGGTGGCCTCTCTCGCGGCCGCCCGGGAGGAACTCGTCCACGCCTGGGGGATGGTGGAGCGGAAACGGCAGCAATTGGCTGACAAAACCCTCCAAATCACCGGACTAAAGGCCCGCCAGCAGGCCCTCAAGGCCAAACCTGCCCGCCTGCCCAGTCCAACCTTTTGGCAACGCTGCCGCCGTTGGTGGCGGCCCTGCGGCACCCCGCCCGGCCCGGAATAGCGTGGTGCCCGCCCGGCCACCACGCTCCGCAACAGACGATTGCCCTTCCCTCAAACCGGTGCCAGCGTAGGGGCTGACCGGACTTCCCTGCCGCGACTCCAAGGCGCTTACCCGGTTCGTTTTCCTCTGCCCGCATGATAGGCGATCTTATTAAAATCAAAGTGGATGAACTGCCCAGCCGCCGCGCGCGGAAGAAGCCGTTCTTCCGCCGCCCATGGTTCAAGGTATTCCTGCTGGGTTCCATCATCCTCGCCCTCGGCGCCTACATCGGCGTGCAGCTTTACCTGGAACCCTTCCGCAAAAAAGTGGCGGGGTTCGATTTGTCCCAAATGAACCAGCTGGAGGAAAGCAGCATTGTTTATGACCGCAGCGGGCTGGAACTGGGCCGCCTCTCCCCGGAAAACCGGATCATCGTCACCTACTCGGAGATCCCCCTGCATTTCATCGAGGCCCTCATTGCCACCGAGGATAGCCGGTTTTTCGAACACCATGGCATCGACTGGTGGGGGGTCACCCGGGCCACGGTCTGGAATACCATCCAGGGGGAAAGCCGTCAGGGCGCCAGCACCATTACCCAGCAGCTCGCCCGGCAAACCTACGGGCTCTTTAAACATTCCCTGGACCGTAAAATTACCGAGGCTCTCCTCGCGGAACGCATCGAACTCTCCTACACCAAACCCCAGATTCTTGAACTCTATCTGAACCGGATCTTTTTCGGCAGTGATTTTTATGGAGTGGGGGCTGCCGCCCAGGGCTACTTCAGCAAATCAGTGTCGGATCTGACTATCGAGGATTCCGCCATCATTGTGGGCCTCATCAAGAATCCCAAACTGTATTCCCCTATCACCGGCAAACGGGAACTGACCCTGCGGGAACGGAATGAAGTCTATGACCGGCTCGCCATCACCAAAAAAATCACCCCGGAACGGGCGGCGGAACTGAAAGCCAAACCGCTGGAAGTCAATATCCCTGAATTGGTCCGGAACTCCGGCTACCTGCAACAGGAGGTCATAAGTGAAGTGGACCGCATCCTCGAACAGCAAGGCTATGAAGGCATCAGTGGCAAGGGATTCAAAGTCTACACCACGGTGGACAGTGTGATCCAGCGGGCGGCCGAAAGCAGCCTGCTGGCCCGCCTTGCCTCTGTCGAGGCCCTGCCGGAATACCCCAAGCCCCCCAGCCGGGAAACCCCCGCGCAATTCACCGCCCGCGCCGTGGCCAATCAGTCAGGGAAGGCGCTCCAGCCCGGGTATCTTCAGGGCGCGGCCCTGGTCGTCGACAACAAAACCGGGGCCATTCTCAGCATGGTCGGAGGACGCCAATTCAAGGAATCGCAGTTCAACCGCGTCACGCTTTCCAAGCGCCCCGCCGGCACCGTCTTCACCCCCTTTGTGTATGCGGCGGCCTTTGAAGGACAGTATTTCCCCGGCAGCCGCCTGACGGACGCGCCCATGGACAACACCCGGATCATGATCGGAGCCACCACCGGCACTCTCGGCGAGTGGGGCACGGAAAGTCTCCAGGCCGTCCACGAGGGAGAAATCTCCATCCGTCAGGCCATCGCGGAAGGAAAAAACAACTGCGCCGCCCGCCTCGGCCTTGAAGTGGGGCCGGAAAAAGTCCGCGACTTCGCCAAACGCGCCGGACTGGAAGGGCTTTCCACCGAGCCGTCCATGCTGCTCGGCCGCGGGGAACTGTCCATCCACGACCTTTGCCTGGCCTACACCACCTTCGGCAATGCCGGAGTCCGGCCGGCCGCCACGTCCCTCGTCACCAAAATCGAAAACGCCAAGGGCGAGGTGGTGTATACCCGGCCGACTGACAGTTATCAGCAGGTCCGCGTCACCGATCCGGTCACCGCCTGGATGGTCCACTCCTGCCTCGACGACGCCCTCGCGGTGGGCACCGGACAGCCTGCCAGCAAGGACTATGGTTTGAAGGACTTTCCGGTGGCCGGGAAGACGGGCACCCACAGCAAGTCCACCGACCTCTGGTTCGCTGGCTACAGCAAAGCCGTCACCTGCGTCGTCTGGACCGGACTGGACCGCAAGGATACGATCTATCCCGACGCCTTCAGCAACCGGGTCGCCCTGCCCATCTGGAGCGATATCATGAACGCCAGCCAGCAGCACTTCCCCGGCACCGCGTTCCCTGCGCCTGCTGAAATCCAGCAAGTGGAGCTCTGCACGGTCTCCGGCAAGCTCGCCACCGAAGCCTGCCTCGAACTGCGTCCGGATCCCTCCGACCCCAGCCGCAATAAACTTTTCAAGAGTTCATATCTGGAATTCATCCGCCCCGGCTTCCGCATGACCCTGACTTGTGATGTCCATAGCAAAACCCCGGGCATCGAACTGCCTGGCTCGTTGATTGACGCGCCTCCCATCATCGGGCCTGCCGGGGTCGGGTTGAACGTCGAAATGGAAGAGTCCGTCCCGGTGCGTCTGAAGGCCCCGACGGTGATCGGCAAAGATCCCTATGAGTCGGACTTTGGGACTGGAATCACCGCCGGTGATTCCGACAAGCCCCCCCGGGCTCCCATCGTCAAAGACGAACCGGAATTGCCCTCCGCTCCGCCCGTTCCTTTGTTCAATTCAGGAGCCGATCCGCTGGCGCCACGCCCGGGGCGCGCCCAAGTGGATGATTGAAGCCGCCTTCCGGCCGCGTTTCATCCCCTCCGGCTTCCTCCCGCCGCGCCGGACCCGTACCGCGGCTTTTCCCCCGTCTCCCCACCCTTTCCTGATCGTTTCTTCCAACCTCTGATGTCCCGGGAACTCCTCGTCCTCATCCTGGCCGCCCTGTGCTACCTCGGCGGTTTTGGATATGCCGTGCGGTCCTTGCGTCACGGCACCTACCGCCCGGGCCGGTGGACGCTCCTCATCATGGCCATTGGGGGCCTGTTCCAGACGGTCTTCCTGCACTGGCGCGGCCGGGAAATTGGCGGCTGCCCCATGACCAATCCCTTCGAACTGCTCACCTTCATCAGCTGGTCCATCGTCGTCCTCTACTTCATCATTGGCCCCGCCTACCGGCTTTCCCTGCTGGGGGTCTTCACCTCCCCCCTCGCCCTCCTTTTCCAAATCGCCGCCCTGCTCCGTCCGGAGTCCCTCGCCCTCGCCGTTCCGAAATCCACTCATTCCTTCTGGGGGGAACTCCACGCTGCGCTCGCCTTGGTGTCCTACGGGGCCTTCGCCCTCGCCTGCGCTGCCGGGATCATGTTCCTCCTGCAGGACCGGCAATTGAAGCAACACCGCATCTCCCCCGTCCTGCGCCAACTCCCCCCCATTCACTATCTCACGCGTGCCATCCGCGGCCTGCTGGTTACG
>JAYUWQ010000501.1:0-4027 GCA_043753485.1 bacterium | reverse complement strand
GATGGCGCTGACACTGTTCAGGTTCTTCAGTTCGATCTTGGCCCCGAGTTTTTCCTGACCGTGCGGCCGGAGGGAGATGTTTACATCGCAGCGCATCTGGCCTTTTTCCATGTCGGCATCGCTCAGATCGGCATAAATGAGGATCTGGCGCAGGCTGTTCAGGTAGGCCACCGCTTCCTCGGCGCTTTCGATTTCCGGTTCGCTGACCAGTTCCATCAGCGGCGTGCCGGCCCGGTTGAAATCGAGGGTGCTGTAAGCCGCCTGGTGGGTGGACTTGCCAACATCTTCCTCGAGGTGGATGCGGGTGAGACCGATGGTGTGATTGGGCCGGACGATTTTTTTCTGCCAGTCCTTGGGATAAGCGGCTTCGTAAAGCGGGACCCCGCCCCCAAGGCACAGTGGCAGATCGAACTGGGTGGTTTGATAATTCTTCGGCATGTCCGGGTAGAAGTAACTTTTCCGGTCCCACTTTACGAGCGGCGGGGTGCTGCAGCCGAGACACATCCCGGCGAGAATCGTGCCTTCGATGGCTCCGGCATTCAGCACGGGCAGGGCGCCGGGCAGACCGAGGCAGACCGGGCAGGTGAGGGTATTGGGCTCGTCGCCGTAACGGACCGGGCAGCCGCAGAACATCTTGCTGGCGGTGCGGAGTTGGCAGTGGACTTCGAGTCCGATGGTCACGAGATAATCTTCCTTGGGCATGGCCTGTGTTGGCTCAGGACACGGCGGAGGGAAAGGCGGAATTCCGCGCCGCACGCCGTTTCGAGGCCAGCCATCCATGGTTCGGCGCAAAGAGGAACGAGGCCGCAAAGGCCAGTGACTGGGCGAGGACGATGCAGGAGGCGGAGTCGCCGTCGAGATGGTAGCTGGCCAAAATACCCAGAGCGGTGGAAGCCACCGCCGTGCCCACTGAGATGACCATCATCCGGTCGAAACGGTCCGTCCACAGATAGGCGGTGCATCCTGGAGTGATGAGCATGGCAATGACCAAAATGATTCCCACCGCCTGAAGGGATACCACGATCGCCAGCACCAGCAGGGCCAGCAGCAGATAGGTCAGGAATTTCACCGGCATGAACAGCACCCGGGCATGGCTGGGATCGAAACACACCAGCAGCAGGTCGCGCCGCAGGACCAGCACCAAGCCAACCACAAACGTCGCCACGCCGTAAACCTGCCGGGCGACGGAGTCGGTAATACCCAGGAGATGGCCGAACAGGATGTGATCGAGGTGCAGTTCCGACTCCGTACGGCTGTGCAGGACCAGGCCGAAGGCGAACAATCCCGTGAACACCACCCCCAGAACCGTGTCCTCCTTGATGCGGCTGTTTTGTTTGATATAACCGGTCGCGGCGGAGCAAAGCAGGCCGGATAAAAAAGCGCCCACCGCCAGCGGCCATCCGGCCAGATAAGCCAGCACGATGCCCGGCAGCACCGCATGGGAAATGGCATCCCCCATCAGCGACCAGCCTTTCAGCACCACAAAACACGAAAGCACCGCACACAAGGCAGCCACCACCGCGCCGGTGAGCAGGGCATGGCGCATGAATTCGAGCTGGATTGGTTCGAAAAAATTCATGATGCGGCGGTGGCTTCAACATTGGCACGCGCCCGGCGGCGGGCGGAGAGCAGGCCGTGTTTGGGGGCGAAGAGGAACGCCCCCAGGAAAATCAAGGTTTGCAGGGTAACAATGCAACCACCGGTGGCGCCGTTGAAAAAGTAACTGGCATACGCCCCCGTAACCGAGGTGACGACCCCCAGTCCGGCCGAAATCCATAACATGACGCCGAAGCGGTCGGTGAGAAGATACGCCGTCGCGCCCGGGGTGATCAGCATCGCCACCACCAGGATGGCGCCCACCGTCTGCAGCGCCGCCACTGCCGTGGCGGACAGCAGCGTGAGCAGGGTCAGATGCAGCAGGCCGGTGCGCAGGCCAATGGTCCGTGCCTGATTCCGATCAAAACAGAACAACATCAGATCCCGCCATTTCAGCCCCACCACCAGCAGGGTCACGCCACTGATGATCACCAGTTGCCACACTTCCTTGTCAGGGATGCCGAGGAGATTCCCGAAAATGATCGTCTTCCGGTCCACGCCGGCGGGATTGAGCGAAATCAATAACAATCCCAGGGCAAAAAACGAAGTGAACACAATCCCGATGCTGGCATCCTCCCGGATCCGGCTCTTCGCCTTGATCAGCGCCATCGCTCCCGACGCCAGCAAGCCCGCCACAAAGGCCCCGAGGGCAAAGGGCAGCTTCAGCAGATGCGCCAGCGCCACCCCCGGCACCACCGCGTGGGACAACGCATCCCCCATGAGGGACCAGCCCTTCAGGGTGATGAAGGACGAGAGAAACCCACACACACCTCCGACCAGCGCGCTCACCCAGATGGCGCGCAGCATGTAGTCGTAGTGGAACGGGGTCAGAAAATCGGGCATGAGGGTGATTTATATGAGGGGATGGCTCATCCTCCCTGTTCTTCACGTTGCCGCACCAAATCCTCCCGCCCCGCGCGATCCTTGTATTCGAGGTGGCCGTCTTTGCCGAAGACGAGAGGACGTTCGTCGTCAGTCAGGAGACGGACGGTGCGGCCGTCGTGTTCCTGAATGGTGCTGTGCTCGAAGTGGAATTGCCGGAGGACACCGCCGAAGGCCGTGGTCAGGTTCTGCTCCGTGAAGACATCCGCGGTGGGGCCACTGGCGAGCACGGTGCGGTTCAACAGGACGACCTGGTCGCAGAACTCCGGCACGCTGCCAAGGTTGTGGGTCGAAACCAGCATGATGCATCCGGCGCTGCGGAGTTCCCGGAGCAGGTCGATGATGGCTTCTTCGGTTTTGACATCCACGCCGGTGAAGGGCTCATCCAACAAAATGATGCGGCCGCCCTGTGCGAGGGCACGGGCGAGAAAGACGCGTTTTTTCTGGCCCCCACTGAGTTCACCGATCTGCCGGTCACGGAATTCCCACATCGAGACGCGGCGCAGACTTTCCTCCACGGCGGTTTTGTCGGCAGCGCGGGGGATACGCAGGAAATTCATGGCGCCATAGCGGCCCATCATGACGACATCCCACACGCTGACGGGGAATTGCCAGTCCACTTCCTCGGCCTGCGGCACGTAGGCCACGAGGTGTTGTTTCAGGGCCGCCGCGACCGGTTGGCCGTTGATTCTGACCTGGCCTGCCGAGGGGCGGAGAAAGCCCAAGATGCTTTTGAAAAGGGTGGACTTGCCGCTCCCGTTCACTCCCACCAACGCGCAGATGGTGCCGCCGCTCAGGGCAAAGGTGGCGTCTCGCAGGGCGAGGTGCCCATTGGAATAAACCACCGAAACCTGGTGCACCTCGAGGTGCAGGAGCGGGGCAGGGGGATCGGGAGAATCACTCATGGCTGGGTGGAGAAGCCTTTCAGAATGGTGTCCGCATTGATTTCCAGCAATTTCAAATACGTCGGGGCCGGACCGTTGGAGTCCGTCAGGGAATCGACATAAAGCACCCCGCCATAACGGGCTCCGGTTTCCCGGGCGACTTGTTTGATGGGTTCCGGACTGATGGTGCTTTCGGAAAAGACGACGGGGACCTGATGCGCGCGCACGCCGTCGATGACTGCCTTCACCTGCTGGGGAGTCCCTTGGGCGTCGGCGTTGATGGGCCAGAGGAAAAGGGCTTTCAGACCATAGTTCTGGCAAAGATAGGAAAACGCGCCTTCGCTGGTGACCAGCCAGCGCTGGGCTTCAGGAATGGCGGCCAGCTTCTGGCGGACGGGTTCGTCGAGGGCCTTGATTTTTGCCGTATAGGCCGCCGCGTTGGCGGTGTAAACGGATTCGTTGGCGGGGTCGATTTTCACGAGCGCCATACGGATGTTTTCCACATAAATGGCCGCATTGGCCGGGGACATCCAAGCGTGCGGATTCGGCTTGCCGGTGTAGGGGCCGGTGGTGATCCCCATGGGCTCAATGCCTTCGCTGATGATCACGCCGGGCACGTCCTTGAGATTTTGGAAAAACTTCTCGAACCAAACCTCCAGGTTCAT
>JAYUWQ010000500.1:0-1661 GCA_043753485.1 bacterium | reverse complement strand
TACCAGTAACCCGGCTGCCAGCTGTAGCGGGATTCACTCCAGCGCCATGTTCCTGGTATCCACGAATGATTCCTGGAAGGGGCACTGATGTTCGGACCGGCCTCAAGGCTGGCTGGCGGCTCGTCCAGGTATTCGATCTCCTCGGCGGCGGCATCCGCCCAGTAACCGGAAATCCATTGGTAATCCTGGCCGGACTCCCACCAGTAGCCCGGAATCCACTGCCGGCCCGGCGGAAGATTGCGCCAGATACCACTGACCCAGAGAAATTCACCGGCTTCATCATCCCAGGCCCAGTAGCCGGGAATCCAAGTCACGTTGGCCCCCTCCGGCCGCTGATCCGGCGGGATTTCCTCCACCGCAGCAGGCGGGGCCTTGGAAACCACCAGTCCCGGGGTGGCTTTATAGATGATGGTTCCTGCGAAGGCCTCGTGCACGGGCCCCCGGGTAAGGACTTCTGCGCCCTCATTGCTCTCCTGCGCCCAGCCGGAGGACATGAGGCCCAACCCGCCTGGTGATAAAACCAGAGCCGCGATCGTGGAAAATAGGACAACCGGTCGCGCCAAGGTGCGCGTGATGCCTTTAAAGGGGTGGTTCATAGTGTTATAAGGGATTTGGCCGGACCCGCCTCGGGCGGACCAAGGCAACGGCCGAGGTTGACTACATAAACTGCATGAACCACGCCATCACCCCAACCAGTGGTCTAAATCACTGAACATCAATGCAATACAACTGATCACGGGGCCATCCCCAAGGCCACCAGACCTCGCAATTTGCACGACGTGCGGTTTGTCCATCAGGGATTCTGCCTGATAGGCCGCGTCCCGGTCATGGCCAGAAGGCCAGTATCGCCGCTCCGCCGGTCAGCATGGCCGCGAATCCCAGGATCACGGGTTTGATGAGGGCGCGTGAGCCCATTCCGATGACCAGGGCAGTCTTAAAAAGAAGGTTCGCGAGACCACCCGTCATGATGACGCGCCATGCGGTGGAGGCATCCAACTGCCCGGCTTGGGACAAGCTGGCAGTGGAGAGTGTGATGGCATCCATGTCGGTGAGGCCGGAGAGGGCCGCCACGGTAAAAAGGCCGGTTTGGCCAAAGTGCTCCTTGGCAAAGGAAACGGCCAGGAGCACGACAACATAAATAAGGCCAAACATGACGGCTCCCTTCAGTTCGGATGGCGGCGTGTCCTCCGACGATGGGGGCTCGGATTTCAGGGAAAACCGGTAAGCGGTCACCGCAATAATGGCGGCCAGCGCCAGCATCGCCACCAGGGGCGGCAACACTTCCGACGCCACTCCCGATGCTACGATCATCACTTCGATGATGACGCGCCCGAAGACCACGGCAGCGGAAATCAGGGTGATCGCCACCAAAGCCGGAGCGTGACCCGGCGGTCCGTGGCTGCGCCGGGCCACGCTGGCGGTCGTGGCCGTGCTGGAGATCAATCCTCCCAGAATGCCCGTGACCGCAGCCCCCCGGGAGGGACTGAGATACTTACTGATCAAATACGCCACCAGGCTGATGCCGACGATCAGGACCACCATCAACCAGATGGCAAAGGGATTCAGCACCCCGTCATAACCGAAGGAACGGTTGGGCAGCACCGGCAGAATGACGAGGCCAATCAGGACCAGCCGGGCAATTTCCCGCAGGTCATTCTCGC
>JAYUWQ010000499.1:0-4030 GCA_043753485.1 bacterium | reverse complement strand
CCATGCCGGTGAGAAGGAAGATGCCCAGCCAGGCCAGTTCCATCGGCACATCAACCCCTCCCGCGAAATACCGCACGATCAGATAGGGCAGCACCGTGACGGTGGCGAGGAGTTGCTGGGCGGCCACCGCCACCCACTTGCCCAGCGTGATCCGCCAGCCGGTGAGACGGGTGAGGATCAGGGTATCGATGGTATTGCCCCGCAGTTCATCGTGCAGCGCCCCGGCGGCGCGCAAGGGGAGCAGGCCGCACACCAGCGCGCAGTAACCACCGAAAAAGGCCTGGTGGAGCGAGTTTTCCCCGGGATCCCCCATGGTGAGCCAGACCACGCCTGCGAGGAAGAGATTCATGGAGATTAATCCCCAGACGAAAAGCGGCGAACGCATCCCCTGACGGAGTTCCTTCACCAGCATGGGACTGAGCCGCTCGCTGAAATCAGGCAATCCCGCCCCCTTCACGCCGGGGATGGGAGCAGGCAGAACAGCAACAGGCGCACTCATATACTGCCGGAGGTTCCGCTAGTCGAGGGAGACGTAGGGCATCAGACCCTGCAGCCCGCCCTCCCGGCCAAAGCCGCTTTCCTTGTAGCCGCCAAAAGGGCTGGTGGGGTCGAACTTGTTGAAGGTATTCGCCCAGATGATGCCGGCCTTGAGCTTTTTGGCGATTTGGAAAATCTTGCTGCCCTTGTCTGTCCAGACCCCGGCACTGAGCCCATAGCAAGTATTATTGGCGCGCTCCACGGCTTCTTCCGGCGTGCGGAACGTGAGAATGCTCAGGACCGGGCCGAAGATTTCCTCCCGCGCGATGCGGTGGCTGGCGGTGACCTTGGTGAAGAAACTCGGGGGGAAAAAGAACCCCTTCCCGGGAAGCGGACAGGTGGGTTGGAACAGTTCCGCCCCCTCCTGCACGCCGCTCTGCACCAATTCCCGGATTTTATCGAGTTGGGGCCGGCTGTTGATGGCCCCGATGTCCGTATTCTTGTCCAAAGGATCGCCTACCCGGAGGGTGCGCAGCCGGTCGCGCAACTTGCGCACCACCATATCATGCACGCATTCCTCCACCAGCAGACGGCTGCCCGCGCAGCAGACATGGCCCTGGTTGAAATAGATGCCTTGCACGATGCCTTCCACCGCCTGGTCGAGTGGAGCATCGGCGAAAACGATGTTGGCGGCCTTTCCCCCGAGTTCCAAGGTGATCTTTTTCGGGGTGCCGGCAACGGCCAAGGCGATCTGTTTCCCTACCTCGGTGGAACCGGTGAAGGCGATTTTATCGATCCCGGGATGGTTCACAATGGCCGCGCCGGTGGCTCCGGCGCCGGTCAGGATGTTCACCACCCCGTCCGGCAGACCGGCTTCCTGACAAATTTGTGCAAAGTGCAGGGCGGTCAGCGGGGTGGTCTCGGCCGCTTTGAGGACCAGCGTGTTCCCGCAGGCGAGGGCGGGGGCAATTTTCCAGGCCAGCATGAGCAGGGGGAAATTCCACGGGATGATCTGTCCCGCGACTCCGAGCGGGCGCGGGGTGCGGCCCGGAAAAGCATAGGCTAGCTTGTCCGCCCAGCCGGCGTGGTAGAAAAAGTGGGCCGCGACGAGCGGCAGATCCACGTCCCGGCTTTCCCGGATGGGCTTGCCGCCATCCATGGTTTCCAGCACCGCCAATTCACGGGATTTTTCCTGAATCATCCGGGCAATCCTGAAGAGATATTTGCCACGATCGGCGCCGGAGGTTTTGGACCAGACTTTTTCGTAGGCGCGGCGGGCAGCCGTCACGGCGCGGTCCACGTCCGCAGCACTGGCTTCCGCGACGCGGGCGAGTGGTTTTTCGGTGGCGGGGTTGATGGTTTCGAAGGTCCGGCCCCCTGCGGCCCGGGACCATTTTCCATCGATAAAAAGCCCGTATTCGGCCCGGATCACGGGTTTGACGGATTCTGGAGCGGGGGAGTAGTCCCAGCCCCCGGTGAAATCGAGCGCCGGGGCCGGCTGGCGGGCGGTCCGGGTTCTGACGGCAGGTTTCACCTCAGTCGGGGGGCGCTCCAGCGCGCGGCGGGGTTTCATGGGATATCAGTAGTCACATTCCTCTCTTCCCGCACAAAAAAATGAGGGGCGGCAGCGGATTTCCCCGCCAGCCGCCCCTCACACATGTGTGGAGTTACTACTGGGTCAGCTGTTTCACTTCCGTCACGCGGTAGGTGTAGTAGCGGTCCAATTTGGGGGTGACCGTCGGGCTGATCACATTCGCATTCAGGTTGGTGTAGTCGATAGTGGACAGCTTTGGATCGCGGGGATCAATCGAGCGTTCGATCATGCACGAACCGCGCCATTCTGCCGTTACGGAGTCCTTCACCGAATCGAAGGTGGTAGGGTCCTCACTGGTGGCTTTCTGCAGGGTCTGGGCCACCAGGTGCAGCTTGAACACATTGGAGCGGACCGTCACGCGGGGGTAGATATTGGCATAAGGCCGTTCCCGCAGATTGTCGCCGGTGAGGGCGTGATCTGTCCAGAAGCCGGTGCGCTGACCGCTTCCGGTAACCGTGCCCACGACCTTCTCCAAGGTCGCTTCCAAGCCGGTGCTGGTCAGTTCTTCCGGCACCAACCACATTTCACAGATTTCGCTGGCACTGCGGAAACAGTTGAAGGCCAGCGGATTTCCCTGGGCGGGAATCGGATCAAAATCGGCGCCCTGCTGATACCGGCGGGTAAACTGCCGGACCGTTTCCTTGGCGTTGATGAACCGGCGGTAGCTCGGGTCCTCGCCACCGGCGGGTTCGCCCGTGGTCGGGTTCAGGTTCTTGTATTTGTCAGCAGCCGTGTTGGGGATGGCAGACATCCGCTCTCCCCGCAGCAGGGCATGCAGCGCCGTGGTGCGCTCAATGTACATGAAGGGGAAGATCTGCTGATTGAGGTTGATGGTCCCCTTGGTCGAGAACGGTTCGCTGATGGACCATGGCTCCACCACGGGCATCCAGAACATGTCGAGGAAGAAGTGATCCCGCGGGCCACAGAAGTTGGCGAAAGGCATCCCTGGAGGGGGAGTGCCGCTCAGGTTGTTCATGCGCTTGGTCGGATCGTTCATCCCGATATCCGGGCGGAAGCGTAGGGTCTGCCAAGGCACCCGGTTCATCACCCCGGTGGGGATGGAGCCAAAGTCCACCGGAGACCGCACGAGGAAGTTCGGGGAGATGTTCTGCCCGCCCACCCCTTGCGTGGATGTTTTTGGCGCGGTGATGAAGAGCTTCTTGTAATAAGCGTCTGAACCGTTGGTGCGGCGGTCGCCTTCATCCGGGTAGTTCATGTAGGGACCGTCCGGCGTACCCGCGACTCCAGTATCAAAGTCACCCGTTTCAAATGGATCGGAAGATCCCCGGTTGGCCACCACCCCGCGTCCATCCCGGCGGGCATGGGCGAAGGTCTCGCGGCGGGCCGGATTCATGCTGGCCTGCTGCAGGATCTTCCCGTCCTGGGCCGGAAACTTGTAAACCCCCATCGAGGTCAGGCTGTTGGCGCCCATTCTTCCCGCAAAGGGCCGGGGGAACGGCAGCGAGGAAAGTTTGCTGGCGTCGGGGAAAGGATTCCCGCCCGGCATTGGATACTGCTGGACTTTCTGAGGGTCCATCAGGCCGATCATCGGATTGTAGGTGCTGCCGGCCATGGAGCGGTTGGTGGGACTGGTGTTCCCCTCAAAGAACGAATGGGCGAAGCGGCCCGCGTTGCCCGGGGCGGCGTAGTTTTCATGAGGGACATAAACATCCGCATCCACCCGGGAGGGAGTGGCCGTCAGGCGGTAGTCTCCGTGAGGCACCACAAAACTGCGGATGAAAAGCCGGGGGTCCGGGAAGGGGGCCCCGGTGGGAGGGGTGGCCATCGCCCATTTGTAAACCAAGGAGGCCAGGGATTCGTTCGTCAATTGGGGCTGCACTCCGACGAAGAAGTTGGCGGGCAACAGCAGGTCGGTTGCCTGAGTGACGTCATATATTTCCGTGCCGTCCATGACGTGGACCCGGATAGGCACCGTGGGGTCAGCGGTCAGGTTCACGT
>JAYUWQ010000498.1:0-1665 GCA_043753485.1 bacterium | reverse complement strand
TGGTCATCCTGGGAGCTTCCGCGTTGGCGGGGACAGTGCATGTCCGCTGGAATGCGAGGATGCGGACCACGGCCGGGACGGCTCAACCACGCACCGGGCGGATCGATTTGAATCCAAGGCTTCGTGGCGTTGCCGCGGGGGAAGTGGAACGCACGCTGCGGCATGAGGCCGCGCATCTGCTCGCCCACTGGCGGGCGGGCCGCCGCCGGATCCAGACTCATGGGCCGGAATGGCGGCAGGCTTGTGCCGATCTCGGCATCCCCGGCGAAACGGTCACCCATGCCTTGCCCCTGGCGCCCCGCCGTCGTCAGACTGCCCGGTTTTTCTACCAGTGCCCCGGTTGCGGGGTGGCGGTGCGCCGGGTCCACCGGTTCAAGCGGCCCGCCGCTTGCCTGCACTGCTGCCGGAAACACAACGGAGGGCAGTTCGATTTCCGGTTCCAGTTCCGCAGCGTGCCTCCTCCCTTGCCACCTTCCGGAATGGGATCCGGTTCCTGACGGTTTTTCCGCATGGCGTCCGGCGGAGTTCCTGCTAATCTGGATCTGCCATGCCTGCTGATTCCATCCGCATTGAACCCGCCACCATTGAGGACCTCTCCGAGCTCACGGATCTCGTCATGTCCCTGATGGCCATTGAGGCCGACTTTAAACCCGATGCCGAGAAACAGCGTCACGGCCTGCAACTGATCCTCGAACAACCTTCCCGCGGCCGCATCTTTGTCCTGCGCAATGATCACAAGGTGATCGGCATGGTGAATCTCCTGTTCACCATCAGTACTGCCGAAGGTGGTTTTGTCATCCTCATGGAGGACGTCATCATCCGCCTGGAACACCGGGGCCAGGGGTACGGAACCCGCCTCGTGAATCATGTGAAGGAGTTTGCAGAAAAGAAGGACTTCAAACGCATCACCCTCCTGACCGACCGGGTCAGTGAGCAATCCCAGCGATTTTTTGCCCGGAACGGTTTTGTCCTTTCCCACATGGTTCCGATGCGCCTTCTGCTGGCGCATGAGGTGGCCTGAGATGTTCCTGGCGCCGGGCCGCTTTCCGGCACGCAGCTTTCCCAGGAAAGGGAATGCCCCCCCCCCGGGGTGGGAAGTATTTTTACCCCGTCTGGTCCTGGAACTTACGGCCGGCCCGCCGGGGTGGCCGGCCAACCGTAAGCTCCGCAGGACGGCGCCAGGATGTTATCCGAGCTGGTATGGGCTGCGGTAGGAGCGCGTGAGGAACTTGGCGGCTTCAGGATTGCCGATGATTTCCTGTTTGGCCGCATCCCACTGGATCTTGCTCTTGGAGAGCATGGAGATGAGGCACAGATGTCCGGGGATCGCAGAGTGGTGAGCGGTTTCGACCGGGGTGATAGTGGGTTTCCCGGCGAGGGCACAGTCGATCCAGTTTTTGAAGTGGTTTCCGGACCGGTAGATTTCAGCTTTCCGCATATTGTCAGGGAGGACCCTGAAGCGCTTCCAGTCGGCGTTGGAGGCGTCGAAAGCACCGCGGTTCACATAAACCCAGCCTTCGCTGCCGATCCACTTGGTGCCCATGGCGATGTCAGGATGACCGCCGGCGATCGTCATTTTGATACCGTTGGGATATTTGAGTTCACCGCGGTATTTAGTGCAGGAATTCCACATGGCGTTGGGGTCGGGGAATTCTCCGGCGCATT
>JAYUWQ010000497.1:0-4040 GCA_043753485.1 bacterium | reverse complement strand
AGAATGTTGTTGTATTGCAGTGCGATCTGGCTGTCGACGCCCTGACTGAACGCCTGATGGGTGGTGTCGTTGGCTTTCCAGTCCTTTCCATAATTGGTCAGGGCAGTGGCCCCGTCAGGAGTGATGGCATACTCCGCAACCGTGCTGCCGGTCTGCCAGACATTGCTGCCGTCGAGGGAAATATTCATCGGCACGAGGGGATTGGTGTTCAGCCCCCTGAGCAAATCAGCGGTCCGTCCCGCCCAGCCGATGCCCGCCCGGCTGTGGGGCAGGCTGGTCTGCCACTGTTCGATCTGGTCCGAGTGCGAGTAGAGGCCGAGCGGCAGTTGTTTGGCCAATTGCGCAACCTGGGTCCGGTTCATGACCGGCTCAATCAGGGTGCCGACATTGGCGACAAAGGCGGCGTGGCCTTCACCAAAAAGGCTGGCAATTTCCGGCATGCCGCCATGCACCGCAAAGTCAGGCAGGCCGGTGGGATGGATGTCGATGAGTTGGGCGGGTGTCAGGGCCAGATTGGACCGGCTGGCCTGATAGGTGGCATAGGCACCGGCCTCGCGCGGCACCAGCATGTTGTAGGAATCGTTGCCCCCGGCGAGGAAAATGCAGACGAGGGCCCGGTATTCGGAATCAGCCGGAGCCGTGACTGCCGAGAGTGTTTCCGCGAACTGCAGGTTCAGCAAGGTGTTCAGCACTGGGATGGACGTGACAGCGGCGCAGCTGGCCTGTCCGAGAAAGTTGCGGCGGGTGGATTTCATAAGGTCGGAAATGAATTGGAAGGAACCGTCAGGATTTCAGCGCAGCACATTGAACTCGGCAGAAGTGACGATCAGGGTGATGGCCAGGCTCAAGCGCTCGCGGTGCCACTTCCACGAGGGCGGAGCGAGGCGGGGGATCGATTCGCGGATGGTTTGGAACAGTCTTGGGGACATGGTGCCGCCCATCAGGGCCAGGTCGAGCCGCCGGATCAGGGCATCGGTATCCGCGCCTGCCAACATGGCAGGGACGTTTTCGTTAATCTGCGCCACAGGCACGATCATGCTCAATTCCGGATCCAGATTCAGCCGCACCCCATACGCCGCCGTACCGGAGCCCCACCGGTGCAGGTCATTCCCGGTGATGGCGTTTCGGAAATAGTTGGCTGCCGTGATGGCGGAGCTGGCATTGAGGATTTGAAACTCCGGCGCCATCAGACCCAACTCGGTGATCCGGCCGGGCGGGCTGTAGTTGGGCAAGTAAAAGTTGAACACACTGGGGGCATTCAGGGGGTCCTGCAGGTGATCGAGGGCAAACTGATCCAGCGGATAATAACCACTGGTGGAGGCGGCATTGAAGGCCCGGGCAAAATTGACGACCCGGAGGACCGGCTCGCGGAGTTTCCCCCAGGTGGGAAGATCCATCATGGCAGGGTCCCGCGCTTCAGGATCCAGTAGCATGGCTTTGACCACCGCCTTCAGATCCCCCCGGACGCCGCTGCCGTTGTCGTCAAACCGGGCCGCCACGCGGTCAATAAAGCCAGGGGTGGGGTTTGACGTAATAAAGCGCTGGATCAGACGCAGAGTGAGGAACGGGCCGACGTTGGGGTGATTGAAGAGGTTGTCGATGGCCGCATTGACATCCGCCAGGCCCGCCGTGCCGGTATTGCCCGGGCTGGCGGGGCGGGCCGGGGTGACCAACCCACCCAGCAGGGTTTTAGGATTGCAGTCGTGGAACGCATCCCAGCATTTCATGGCGTGGGTCTTGTCGCCGTTGGCCTGGTTGTTGGGATTGAAATTGAGGCTGTCCGGATAGGTGAATCCGGTGAAGACTCGGGCCAGCTCCGTGATGTCTCCGTTGTCATAAGTCGGGATGAAGCGGCCCTGCCAATCCTTTTGGCGGGTTCCGTCCCGGTGGAGTTGCCACAGCCCGATCGAAAACAGCTGCATGACCTCCCTCGCGAAGTTTTCGTCAGGATGCAGGTTGAGCGCGAGGTTCTCCTTCTGGTTGCCCAGATGGCTCAGATACACCCCCATCACCGGATGCATCGCCACCTCGAAAAGCAGATCGCGGTAGTTGCCGAACGCATGTTTGACCATGAGGTCGTAGAAATTCGCCATGCCCTGCTGCGCAACGCCAAGGGTCTCCGGGCGGTCCGAAACCACGAGGATCTGGCTCAGTGCAAATGCCACGCGTTGGCGCAGCAGATCTGGAATCTGCGTTGCCGCCACATCCGGCTGCATATGGACGGCACCCATGGCCCGCGACCACCAGGCGTGTTCCTTGTAGTTGCCGTAAAGCTGGATGGCATTGCCATTCGCCATCGCCCAGGCAGTGTAGGGTTCGAGATAGCCGGGAGGCCGGGCAAACTGATCCTCAATCCAGCTATCAAATCCCATGGCGGACAACGCTTCGACATTCTCGGGAACCTCATCAGGATCGGCGGCACTGTCCTGATCAGGCCCATAGGCGGCCTGGATCAGGAAGCGGGCCGCAGCCTTGGTTCCTGGCAGGGAGGAGGCATCGCTGAGGGTTGCCGTGGCACTGGTGCTGGCACCCAGAGTGTAACCCGGGCCTGCCGTGGCGCTGACCATAAAGCTCTCACTGCCTTCGGCGGCAGCATCGTTGAGCGGGATCAGTTCGACCCACCCTTCCCGCGCTCCAAAGGGAAGCGTTATGGTGGAGCCGGTCACGTTGGAGGTGTAATCGGCATTCCGGGTCGCCGTGCCGGTAAAGATGAGATTGACAGTCAGCGGTTTCAGCCCCCCGGTCCGCCGGATTGCGATTACGCCCCGGTCCGGCCAGTCCTCCCGCAGTTCGCCATCCAGCAGTGCCACCGTGACAGTGCTGTCGGCCTGGAGGGTATTCTGAACCCGGGTGAGATCCGGGGTATCGTTCCGGTCCGTATGGCTGAGCGTGGGGTCGAACCCAATGGCGGCCTCCTCCCAATCGGTCAGGCCATCCAGATCGCTATCCAGATCGCTGATGAGCAATTTAAAGAAGCCGCGCGGACCGCTGGTGTCCACGACTTCCATCATGGTGGTGCCATCGCCCGTAAAGGTGTCGAGGACCGAACCGTTCCCTCCACTCAAGTCCAGACTCCGGTAAAGGCTGTATTTTTTCCCAAACTCCCCGGACCAGCTCAACTGCAGCTGTCCCGGCGGGCCGGAAGCCACCTCCAACAACGGATAGGAAGCCGCATCGAGGGGATTGGTCCCCGCCAGGCTTTCGATCGCATTGGAATAGCCGTCCTGGTCATGGTCCGCGGTCGCCGCCAGGCTGAGGGCTCCGAATTGAATTTCCCAGAGATCGCTTTGCTGGTTCGCGTTGGCGTCCAAGGCTTTGAGATCGCTGGTGAAGCAGAGGCAGAGGAGCGCCAGCGGGATTGCTTTCATGGTCGGAAAAAGTTATTCTTCTGCGGCAGATCAAGGTAATGAAATGGCCAGCGGGGTATCAGACAGAAGACAACATACCTGCTCATTATGGTTTTTATAGTCAATATTACGAACTTCCCCTAGAATTCCCCGCAAAGCCCCATTTCCAGGATTCAGAGCCGTCTCCAATCAGGGGGCTGGAGGGCGTGGATGACCAGTCGCCCCGTTGTCCGCTTGCAAGGCTCCGGCCCCGATCCCAATGAGGTCTCCTACCCCATGCAGAGCCCCATTTCCTTTCTCCGCCATATCGCGCTGGCAGAAGCGGTGTCCTATCTGATCCTGCTTGGCATTGCCATGCCACTGAAGTATCTGGCCGGCCAACCGCTGGCGGTGAAAATCACCGGGATGATCCATGGTATTTTGTTCGTGGTATTCTGCGTCGCCCTGCTGCGGGCGATGCTGGAAGCCCGCTGGCCCTTCCGGCGGTGTGCCCTGATTTTCATCGCCTCGTTTATTCCATTGGTGCCCTTTTTCCTCGACCGGAAGCTGAAAGCATGGGAAATGGCATCTCGCTGAGGCCCAGACCCGGCTCCAGCCCCGGAAAAGCAGGAAGGGATTTCAGGTGGACGCGGGCAGGGTTTGGGGGAAGGGTGCGGTTTCGCTTTGCCCCGCTGATCAAAACATGAGTGCCCT
>JAYUWQ010000496.1:0-4043 GCA_043753485.1 bacterium | reverse complement strand
TGGTTTCCACCAGGCCGATGCCCCGCAGCACAAATTCCGCGCCGTTTTCCTCCACCACTTTTCCGCCTACGTTGAGGTTGGCGTTTTGCACCGCCGTCATCACTTCCATTAGACTGACGCCGGCGGAACGCATCTTCGTGGATGACAACTCAATCTGATACTGCTTCACGAAACCGCCAATGCTGGCGACCTCGGCAATGCCCGGCACGCTGGAAAGCTGATACCGGATAAACCAGTCTTGAACGGACCGTAGCTTCGCCAAATCATAGCCGCCGTCCGGGGCTTTTTGCGGGTCCACGTCAAGGTAATATTGATAGACCCAACCCAAGCCCGTGGCATCGGGCCCGAGCTGTGGTTTGACGCCTTCCGGCATGGATGCCTGGAGATAGTTCAACCGTTCCAGCACGCGGGTGCGGGCAAAGTATTGATCCGTCTTGTCTTCAAAGATGATTGTGATGAGGGAGAACCCGAACATTGAAGTGGCTCTGACATCCTTTACCCCGGAAAGCCCCTGCAACCCGGTCGTCAGCGGATAGGTGACCTGATCCTCCACTTCCTGCGGGCCGCGTCCCATCCAGTCCGCATAAACCAGCACCTGATTTTCCGTGAGGTCGGGGATGGCATCGACGGGCGTCAGGTAAACCGCCCGCACCCCCAGCGCCACCAGCATGAGCACGCCGCAGCCGACGAGGAACCGGTTCTTCAGGCTCCATTCAATGAGTTTTTCGATCATGCTGGGCAGGTGGAAAAGATGATTTGGCGGTAGCGGCCTAGCTGCTCATCTCGAAAAGATCAGCATCGCGGCCGCCATGGCCAGCATCAGGCCGTCCTCAATGATCGTGACGGTGGACATGGGGAGCTGGAACACGGTTCCAAGGCAGGCGCAGCGGATAGCCCGTTTTGAAAACACCGCCCGCAGCACCCCCGCCAGACTCACGACCATCACCACCAAAGTGATGCCGTTCACGGCCCAAGGATTCAAGTTGGCGAGATACGCGATACCCAATCCAAACTCGATGAAAGGATAAATAAATCCGTAACCGGGCCACGCCTTCGCTACGAGATCGTAGGTCCGGTAGGCATCGGCGAAGCCCCGCACGTCGAGCATTTTGAAGAAGGAAAAGGCAATGAAAAACCCGCCCATGAAAACACGCATGGCCAAGTCCGGGTCCCAAGGTCCCGCCGCGAAGAGGACACTTCCCGTCACGGCCAGCAGATAGGCCAAAAGGATGATGAGGGGGCGATAGGTCGTCGCGCTTTTCTCCGGCAATGCGGACGGTGAAGGAGAGGGAGGTGAAGCCGCGCTCTTCGTTGTGCGGTAGTGGCCCAGCGGCTCCAGCCAAGCATTCAGCTCGTCGTCGGAAAGCGTCCGTAGCGTCCGGGCCTCCGCCTGGGGAGGCTGCAAAGTGACAGTGACGGATTCAATGTCAGGATGCTCGCCCAGACGCATCTGAATCTTGGCGACACAGTTGCCGCACGTCATTCCGCTGAGGGGTATTGTTTGAAAGGTGGTCATGTGGTTGTTCTGAAGTGGAAAATGATTCCGCAGCGGATCCGTCAGGGTTTGATTTCCTCCGCGCATTTCAGCATGGCTTTGCCGAAGAAAGGATTGTGGCCGGGACGCCCCTCCGTTTGGAGCCAGCGGCCTTCTTTAAAGGCTCCTTCCACCGCTTCATCGACCATGGCGCACTGCCAGACTTGGAAGTCGGGAATACCGCCCGTCGTGCGCAGCGGTTCGAAAACGGACGTAGCCGCCGTGGTGAAAGCGTAGAAGGCTTTGCGGGCTTCCTTAAGGTCGCTGAATCCATGAAAATGGCGAGCCTCCCCCAGCTTTGCCAAGGCAGAAGCCAGGCCGGTCCGATCCTTGAGCGCTGCCGTGAGAGCTGAGGTGGTATCCATGGCCGGGGCGCTGGCCGCCGTGAAAGTTGGCAGGTCATCCAGTGCCAAGGCCGCCGCCATGCCGTCGGCCACCTTCAGGAAATCACGGATGGCTATTTGCTGTGAATTCGTCAGGGCGGGGCCGCCCGGCGAAGCCATGGGCGGAATGGCGGGCGTCATGAAGGCACGGTTCATTTCCGCTTGGCCGTCGATCAGCAGATTGCCGTTGGTCACCACCTTACTGCCCTCCGTGAGGCCGGAAATAATTTGCACCAGGGTATCCCCACGAGTGCCGATCTTCACCGGAGTGCGAACGTAGGAGCCGCGTTTTTCCTCAACATAAACCACGGCTTCCGGCCCGGTCTGGATGACGGCGGAACGGGGCACGGACAGCACCTCCGGGATATCGAGTGTGACCAGGCCATCAGCGTAGAGCTTGTGGAGCAATTCACGGCGGCCCCCGACCATGGGGTTTTCCAACTCCACCCGGACCATGGTGGACCGGCTGGCCTCGTTGAAATTCGGATCGATGAACGTGATCTTCCCCGTGAAGACCTTGTCGGTAACCGCCGTGGTGGTGACCGCCACTTCCTGCCCCAGCTTGATCCAAGGAATGTCCTGCTCGTAGGCATCGAACATGAACCACATGATGGAAAAGTCGGCGATGGCGAACATCTTCTGACCGGCAGTGACATACTGGCCTTCATAGACTTCGTGCTCGACGACTGTGCCTCCCAAGGGAGCCAGAATCTCCGAAGTGAGGGCATCGGCGGGTTTCTTATCCAGCGCTTCTATTTGAGCGGGAGTCAGGCCCATTTGTCGGAGACGAAGCGCCGTGTTCTTCCGCAGTTCGCCCGTGAGCTGACGGTATTCCCGTTCCGCCGAAAGCAGGGTCGGACTGTAGATCAGCGCCAACGGATCACCCTGCACTACTTCAAAACCGTGATGATTCGCAAAAAGTTTATCCACCCGGCCATCCACGTAGGCGCTGATGATCTGGTGACGGCGCTCGTCATCGTCGATGCGACCGGCGACTTTCAGGGTCTTTACCAGCTTCTGCTTTTTGGCTTCGGCGGTCTGGACATTTAGCACTTGGATCATGTTGTCATCCAGCGGCACCGCATCCGGGCTTTCCGTATCGGCCATGCCGGTGCCGGCGGCGCTGGTTTTGTAGAAAGCGGTCGTATCCATCCCGCACACGGTGCAGCGCTGGTGGGTGGGATAGCGCGGATGACCTCCCATGGGACATTGGTAGTAACTCACCTCGCGCTCAGGCTTCATCGCGCTGCCCGTCGTCGTTGGCGCGGGCTTTGAGGCGAAAAACCAAGTGACAGTCGCCGTCAGAAGGGCGGTGACGATGATAACGGGAAGGGATTTCATAAATGTCTGGAAAAGGGGTTCAACGCCCGCCGCGCAGAGCACGGAGAGTGGCCAGAGCTGACTGCTGGGCGGCCACAAAACGGCGCTGTTCCATGCGTGCCATCAGCAGGGAACGCCGGGCCTCCAGCACCTCGGCCAGCGTGGAGGTGGCGCTGATCCAGGAGTTTTCGACGGCCTGCGCGGCTTTCTCGGCATCCGGCAGCACCTCATTGGAATAAGCGATGGCTTGGCGTGCGGCATTCCGGGCTTCCGTGGTCGCCATCACGGCCTGTGCTCCCAGTTCGCGCTCGGCACTGGCAATGTCTTTCAGGGCGGCTTCCTGCTCCAACCGGGCGCGGGCTTCGTTGGCATCATAGACGGATTTATTCCACCACGGCAACGTTACCCGGACACCCAACATCACGTCCCGGAGTTCGCCGCCGCTATAGACATTGCTTTCCAGACTGAGCGCCACCACGGGTTTCCGCTCCTCACGGGCGATAGCGGTTTCCGCCCCGGCGGCATTGGCCATGGAATGCAAAGCCGCGAGGCGGGGATGCCGGGCTACCAGCGATTTCCATTCTTTGCTGATCTCCGGTGCGGCATCCGAAACCGGGGGCAGCGCCAGAGCTGCCCATTCCTGCGTGACCGGACGCCCCAGCAGGAGATTGAGTTGCTGGGCCAGACGAAGACGTTCCCGCTGTGCCGCTGCCAGTTTTTGCCGTTCCTGCGTGAGTTCGCTTTTGAGCCGTAAAGGTCCGGCGGCATTTGCCGTCAGGTCCTTGAGCTTTTCCGTCGCATTGGTG
>JAYUWQ010000495.1:0-4043 GCA_043753485.1 bacterium | reverse complement strand
GTGGTTATTGCTTTTGGCCACCATCGAGCGGATGAAGCAGATGTCATCGGCACAGCCCGCGAGATGGGGCAACAGGCTGCTCACCCACGCCCCGGACTGACCATGTTGGCGGAAATCGTAAAGGCTTTTCATGAGGCGCCCCGGCTGGCCGAAAAACCCCAGATTCTCCCCCTTCCCTTCCAGGGTCTTGCCATGCATCCGCTCCAGCTCCGGTTTGTAATCGAAGGTTTCCAAATGGCTGACCCCGCCCGCGCAGAAGACCTGGACCACCCGTTTGGCTTTGGCAGGAAAATGCGGCGGACGCGACGCCGTGGAGGCCACCCCAGCCGCCTGGGCTCCGTCGCGGTTGAGCAGCCAGGCCAGCGCGACCGCTCCGAGCCCTCCGCCGGAGTTCCAGAGGAAATGCCGGCGCGACAGGGGGCCGCTCCCCGGTTGGTCCGGGCCGGCAGTGGGGAAGAGGCTATCGGACATAAACAAAATCGGTGGAGTTGAGCAGGGCCCAGCAGACACTGGCCAGCCCCCGGGCGTCCGCTGCGGCCGTGGCCTGACGGGTCTCCTCCGCGGTAGGTGAGCGGCCGAGGGAAAGTTGCCAGGCGGCATGGACCGCCGCCTCCACTCCCGGGCCGGCGGTGCGCGCCGCGCGGTCGGCCAAGCGCTGGGCCTGACGCTGCACAAAGGAATTGTTCATCAACTCGAGGGCCTGCAGTGGCGTGGTGGTCACGCCCCGGCGCGGCGTTTTCACGGAAGGGTCCGGACAGTCAAAGGCGTCAGCAACGGATCCTTGCCGCTGTTCACATTCATCCGGTAGACGGTGCGGCGGTTGAACTCCGGACCGGGTTTGTCCGTGATCGCATAGGCATTGGCCGGAAAGGGGAGCGCCTCGAACGGCCGGAACCCCGGACCGCCCGGCTGACGGTTGAGTTCCCCGCTGACCGCCAGCATGGCATCGCGCACCGCCTCGGCTTCCAGCCGCCGCGGGGCAAAGCGCCACAACAGTTGGTTCTCCGCATCAACGGCCGCCGCCCGGGCATTGAAGGCCGCCGACTGCCGGTAAACCGCCGAATGGACCATCAGCCGGTGCAGCGCCTTCACGCTCCAGCCGCTTTGAATGAACTGCCCCGCCAGCCAATCCAACAATTCCGGATGACTGGGCAGCGACCCGCCCACCCCGAAGTCGTTGGGAGTGGACACGAGTCCCTGGCCAAAATGATAGTGCCAGACGCGGTTGGCCATGACCCGGGCAGGAAGCGGATTCGCGGGATCGGTCAGCCACCCGGCAAACTTCAGCCGCCGCTGGGCTTCGGGCGCGTCGGCAGCCAGGCCGAAATCAGGATTGAGCCCGGCCACCGCCGCGAGGGCGCCCGGAGTGACGACTTCATCCGGCGAGGTGACCTCGCCCCGGATCAGCCGGCGGGTCGGCGCCGGTTGGACGCGGATTCCGGAATAGGAAACCACGGCGGGCGGCTGAACCGCCGCGAGCGCTGCGCGGGCTTGTTCCCTTTCCACCACCGCCGCCTGATGCGCCTGACGCTGCGCAGGAGAAAGCCGGGCGAGGATTTCGGTCTGGGAGATGCCGGAGCCTCCAGCATGGAAAGAGGCCGCTATTTCGCCCTCATTCAACGCCCGGTCATAGAGCGCGGCCTGCTGCACCGAACCCGTCAACCAGGGACGCCCCCCGCCGGTGTGCCGCAGCCCCAGCACCACATGGGCGTCGCCCGCCCGGAAGGTCTGCAACGGAGTGTCAGGCGTGTAGGGCTGGCCATAAGGCTTTCCGTTTCGGAACATTGCGATGCTGCCGTCGGCCCGGTAAGCGATCGCCAGATGGATCAGCGCTCCCGATGGAGAGTCCTCCGCAGGGGCTCCTATCTCCCTGGTCCGGGCAAACCCATTGCTGCCCGCGGTCCATTGTCCGGGCTGGCGCTCTCCAAAAACAATCGCATCAAAAACCGAACCGTCCTGATTCTGCAACGAGATAGCGGCCCCGCCTCCCTGATCCAGACTTGCCAGCGAAACCCACGCTTCGAGGGTCTTCTCTTGCAGATCGCGCGGCAGTGGCGCGGTTTTGAAGAAGGCCCCTTCCCCGGGAAGCTGCAGCCGTCCCTCCCGGATCACCGCTTTCCCCTGCACCGTACCCGCCATTGCTCCGGACTCCGCGCCATCAAACCTCCAGCGCGCCAACGGCACCGGCCCGGGCGCTGCCACCGCCCCTTTGGCTCCAGCCGCTTCCAGCTCTGCCAGTACTTTGGCCGCAGCGGCCAGTTTCCTTTCGAGCCCATCCCGTTGCTCCTGATAGTGCCTGGTTTCGTCGGCGCCCGCGATGGACCGCTCCCCGTGCTTCACGCCTTCAAAGACGGATTTGAGCCGGTAATAATCCTCATGTGGAATGGGATCAAACTTGTGGGCATGACAGCGGGCGCAATTGATCGTCAGCCCGAGAAACGATTGCCCCACCACTCCAAGGATATCCTCCAGTTCGTCCTCCCGGGTGATGGCCCGCTGGGTGGCATTGGCCTGGGAATTGCCCGCCTCATCCCACGGCCCGCACACCAGCAGGCTGGCCGCCACCATGCCATCGCGGGTCACGGGTTCGAGCACGTCCCCCGCGACCTGTTCCCGCATGAATTGGTCATAGGGTTTGTCCCCGTTGAAGCTGTTGATCACATAGTCGCGGTAATGCCAGGCATTGGGCCGCAGCTTGTCGAATTCAAATCCCTGACTCTCGGTGAACCGCGCCACATCCAGCCAATGCCGGCCCCAACGCTCTCCGTAGTGGGGCGAAGCCAGCAACCGCTCCACCAGTTCCGCATAAGCCGTTGGCGAGGCGTCCTGCACAAAAGTATCGATCTCCTCCGGCGAAGGCGGCAGCCCGGTCAGATCGAAACTCAGCCGCCGGATCAGTGTCGCCCGGTCCGCTTCCGGCGCCAGCGTCAGCCCCTCCGTGGACAGCCGGGTCGAAATGAAGGCCGTGACCGGGTCCGCAGCCCCATCCGGCACCACCACCCCCCGCAGCGGCTGAAGGGACCAATGATTGCTCTGCACCCGCGCCACCACGCCATCGTCCGGCCAGGCAGCGCCCTGATCGATCCACGCCCGCAAAGTGCCGGTCTGCTCCGCCGTGAGGCGCTCTCCCTTGGGGGGCATCACCGCCTCCGCTTCCAGACCGCTCACAAGATGGATCAGCCGGCTTTCCGCGCTCCGGCCGGGCACGATCACCCTGCCCTCATCGCCCCCCTTCAAAGCCGCCGCCCGGTTGTCCAGCCGCAGCCCGCCCTTCTGTTTCTCCGGGCCGTGACATTTGAGGCAATGCGTCTTCAGCAAGGGCTGGATATCCCGTGCAAACTCCATCTGCCCCGGAACCGCCGGGGGCAGCAATGAAAGGTCCACCCCGGCCGGTTCCGCTCCCCAGGCCACGGCAGGACCCAGCAGGGCCGCCACCAGCAGGGCTATCCAGGAACCCCGTTGCCCGCCCCGCCCCGCCAGCGGCGGCATCGCTCCCGGTCGTGTGCGCACCCCGGCCTGTTTGAAAAAATTTACCATGGGGGTCTCAGCAGATCCCTGTCAAAACGGTCCCATCCCTCCGGTCTGATCAACCAATGACACGAATCCGCCCGGCCCGCCCGCGGATTTCCTCCGCCAAATTCCTCTTGCAGACCGCCGCATCCCCCCTAGTTTCGTAGCTCACCCCAATGCGCTGTTAGCTCAGTGGTAGAGCACATCCTTCACACGGATGGGGTCGCAGGTTCGAACCCTGCACCGCGCACCATTCCTGCCTCACGGGGCGATGGAAAAATCCGATCGGCTTACTCTTCTGGAGTCTTGGGTGTCGACGAAGCAGGGGCGGCTTCTGCCGGGGCCGTGACGGCGGGGGTTTCCGCTGGTTTTGCCGCGAGGGCTTTAGTGACGGCGGCGGCGATTTCCTTGGCTCCCTCGGCGGAAAAGCCCACTTTCACAAAAGCGACTTTTTTGTCAGGACCGATCACGACGGTATGCGGGATTCCTTCGACGGCGTATTTCCGGGCCACGGCCTGGTCGGCGTCCATGGC
>JAYUWQ010000494.1:0-1667 GCA_043753485.1 bacterium | reverse complement strand
GCGTTGAGGTTGAGGCGGCGGGTTTTGTCGTCGCTGGTGAGGTGCAGGTAATCCCAGACCCAGTCGATATCCACGGTGGTGTCGATGCAGTCGTCCTGGAGCAGGGGCACCGCGATGGCGGGGATGGCGGCGGCTTCGACGTAAGGGAAGGTGCGCTCCAGCACGGGAAGGCAGGAGATGCCGACGATGGCTTCGATTTTGCCGGTCTGGATGAGGGACATCACAATCGCTGAACCTTCGGCCACCAGCACGGCATAACCAAGGCGTTCGGCTTCGTTTTGGAAGTCCTGGATGGTGCAGAGACCGCACTGTTTGCAGAGCAGGCCGAATTCATCGAAAGGCGCGGGGCATTTGCTTTCGACGCGCAGGCACTTCGGCATCAGGAGCAGGCGGCGCTCGTAGGGAATGGTGGCGAGAGATTCGCGCCAGATTTCGTTGGAGAGCAGGACGCCGGTGTAGTCGAGGTGGATAGGGTCGATGCCGGTTTCCTTGACGATCCTTTCCGCGAGGACGCGGAGTTCGTCGCCGGGGATGGGAGGGACGGGTTTTTCGCGTTCCACAAATTCCCGGATGTAGCGGAGGAGCTCATCGCGCTCCGCCTTGGTCTGCGGGATGTTTTTCTTCGGCTGCCGGAAGCGCCGCGTGGTGGGCGGGAGGGCCGGCGGCAAAGTGACGGCGGGCAGGGCGACGGGTGGGACGGAGACAGACATGGGAAAAAGGGGCGGTTGGGGGAGGAACGCTGGGGGGAGGTTAAGGGGCAGCGGGGAAAATGCCAAGCTGCATTGCAGGTGGGCACGAAAAGGCTGCGGAAAAACGCGTTCAGCGGGCCGGGCCTGTCATGGAAAGGAGCCGCGGGAAGCCGGGCGGCTGCGGATCATCCCGGAGAGGGACCGGCAGAATCGTCCCATCCAGGGCTTTCGCCCTTCCGGCATGGCCTGCGGATCAGGCCCGGCGGCGCTCGCAGATGCCCTTCAGGCGCAATTCATCACAACTGGCCTCAATGCGGACGGAACTGGTTTCCGGACGAAAACCGAGGCGGCGCGTGATGCAGTCTTCCAACAGGCTCATGTGCACGTCCTCGAATTCCACCACCTTTTGACAGTCCAGGCAAATCAGGTGGTTATGGTGCGGGTGGTCGACAAAATTTGGATCGTAATACGTTTGATCCCGGCCGAGGTCGATTTCCTTGAGCAATCCGCTCTCCACGAGCAGGCCAAGGGTGCGGTAGAGGGTGGCGCGGGAGGCAGTAGGATCAATTTTTCGGGCGCGCTCCCAGAGTTCCTCGGCCGTGAAATGGTCGGTGGTATTAAACGCGGCCTCGATAATGACTTCGCGCTGCCGGGTGTGGCGCAGGCCTTTGGCGGCGATGAATTCTTCGACCCTTGCGAGGATGGCCGGGCTGAGAGTGGAAGTCATGATCCGAAGAAAGGAGCAATCGGGCGGGGTCGTGAAGACCCCGGACCGAAACGGGAAAAGGGTGCTGTCAGAGAACTACGGCAGAGCCGGACGGGTTACCGTTGCTTCCTTCCGGACCTGGCGGGGTTCACCTGCCGGCACTCCATAGCCCCTGACAGCGACGCCAGCGTGACACTGCCGTTGCCGGGAGCAAGCCGGAAAATGTGCCTGCCGGGATTTTCATGGGAAATTCACAAACGGTGACAAATGTG
>JAYUWQ010000493.1:0-4046 GCA_043753485.1 bacterium | reverse complement strand
AGTGCGCTCCAGCACCGGTCTCCCCCTGCTGCACCAGGATGCCTATTACACGTTGAACGAGATTCCGGCCGCCTGAACCAAGGCGAAAAATCCGAAATTTCATGTTGCCAAAGAATCCGCCCCTCCCCTAGTTTGACCTCACTGCGATTTTTATGAAAAAGACCATCCTTATCCTCCTGACCGTCGGCATTGCCGGCTTGAGCATGGCAGACTTCCAAGCCCCCCCGGCTGAGAAGAACGGCCGGATCCGGAAATTGAGCCGCGCGCTTTCCAACATCGTTTACGGTGTCACGGAAATTCCGACCCAGTGGAACAAAACCAATCGTGAAGAAGGCGGAACCGTTGCTGGCAGTTATGGCCTCGTTCACGGCACCCGCAAAACCGTAGCCCGCCTTGGTTTCGGGATCTTCGAACTGGTCACTTTCCCGTTCCCTGCCTACAAAGGCACTTATCGCCAGCCTTATCCGGAGCATCTGCGTGAGGCCACCCACCCGAGCACCGGTTACCTTGAGTTCCCGCCTGAACTCGGATTTGTCTCCGGCACGCAGTATACCCGCGAGCAGTTCAACTGAGCCACTTCAGGGCTTTTCCCTTTTCGAGGCCTCTTTTCCGCAAGGAAAAGAGGCCTTTTTCGTGGGCAGGCGCCAACTGAACTGCCCTTTGCTAAATCAGAGTTTCCCCTTAGATTTATAATACTCTCCAGACCCATGGCAGCACTCCGCACCCCCCAAGGCCATACCCTCCTCCTTCCGGATGGAGCCGTCAGCATTGGTGCAGATCCCGCCAACGAAGTACCTGTCGCGCCTCATCTCGGACTCGCTCCGGTCCATTTCCGCCTTCAACCCTGGGAAGGCGGTCACTTCATTGAAGACGCAGGTTCCGGACTTGGAACGCTCGTCAATGGACATGCCATCAACTGGAAACCCCTTGCCCATGGCGATCTGATTGTCGCCGGAGAGCTGGAAGTGATTTATTCGGAATCCTCCCCCAGTGATGCCGGCGAGGTTTCAGCCATCGCTGTTCCGGCTGTTCCGGCTGTTCCGGCTGCTCCTGCGGCCCTGCCCCCACCGCTCCTGCCTCCTGCATCATCCGGAATTGCCACCGCAACCTTGTTGCCGCCCGAAGCATCAGGCCTCCAAGTCCTCATGCCGACGCCTCCCCTTGTCCTCCAGCCTCCTGCCTGGCTACCGGAAGACCTGCTGCCGGAAAATTATCAGAGGCCAGCCGGGGTCACGGAGGGTCCACCCGCCGGCAACCCGGCCTCCCCCCCCGGGGATGGTCCACTCCTTGCCCAACCACGGCCTCCCGGCTCCACCATCACCCGGCCGCGCCGCTTCCGGCGTCTGTTGCCCTTGGCTGCGGTCCTTGCTGTTTTGGGCTGGGCCGGACACGCTGCCTGGCAAAGTGGAAACCTGGGCGGATTGTTTCAAACCCTCCAGAGCGCCTGGAGCAAAACATCCGGCCAATCTCCGGCCAGAATTCCTGCCCCAGAATCCGTCACGCCTCCCTCCAGAGTCAATATCCCTCCCCCGCAACGCCCCTTCACGCCCTGACCACCACGTTCAGCACGTCAGCCACCACTCCCTCCAAGGACTGATCGATCGAAATGCTGATGGCCTCATCGGGACCAGGAGCCTCGAGGGCTGCGAACTGTGAATCCAGCAAAGTTGTCGGCATATAGTGTCCCTTGCGGGCGGCCATCCGGGAAGCAATCAGGTCCTGGGTTCCCTCCAGAAAAATAAATTGCACCCCTTCCTGCCCGTTCCGCAGGGCCTCCCGGTAGCGCCGGCGCAACGCAGAGCAGGCCAGCACCGTCCTCCCCTCTGCCGGAGTGGCCGCAATCACTTTTTGCCGCAGCCGTTCCAGCCACGGGGCGCGGTCTTCATCGGTCAGGGCATGACCCGCCGCCATTTTGGCCACCGCCTCCGCCGTATGCCAGTCATCGGCATCCTGGAAATCCGCGCCCCACTGCTGCGCGACGGCCCGCCCCACCGCCGTTTTGCCGCATCCACTCACCCCCATAATCACTAGCACCCGGATACGAAAAAGATTGGTTCTGGCAGTTGTTGCCGGCAAGCCTGCAGCGTTCATAGTCATGCTGCCTTCTTTCACCTCCCGACCCATGTCTGCAAGAACTTCCCCGGCTGAAGCCTACGAAAAGATCCCCACGGTTATCTTCGCCGATGCGCCGGAAGCCGCGGCTTCCCTCGCCGCTGAAGTGCGCGATCTCATCCTCGCCCGCCGCGCGGCAGGCCGGCCCGCCGTGCTCGGTCTCGCCACCGGTTCCACTCCCGTTCCCTTCTACCGGGAGCTCATCCGCCTGCACCGGGAGGAAGGGCTGAGTTTCCACGATGTCATCACGTTCAATCTCGATGAATATTATGGACTGAGCCGCGACCACCGGGAGAGCTACTTCCGCTTCATGCAGGAGCAACTCTTTGCCCAAATCGACCTCAAACCGGAAAACATCCACCTGCCGGACGGCACCGTGCCCCTGGACGGCGTCTTCGTCCACTGCGCTGCCTACGAGGATGCCATCCGCGCCGCCGGAGGCATCGACCTTCAAATTCTTGGCATCGGCCGGACCGGCCACATCGGTTTCAACGAACCCGGGTCCTCCCGGGATTCCCTGACCAGGCTGATCCCCCTCGACCGGATCACGCGCCAGGATGCCGCCGCCGATTTTCTGGGGGAATCCAACGTCCCACGTTTTGCCATCACCATGGGGGTGGGCACGATCCTCCGGGCGAAAAAATTGGTCATGATGGCATGGGGCGGGAACAAAGCCGGGATCGCCGCGAGAGCGATCGAAGGACCGGAAACAGAAGCGGTCTCGGCCAGTTTTCTGCAGAGCCATCCGGATGCCCGCTGTTTCCTCGACCGTGCGGCCTCGGCCGCCCTCACCCGCATCCGCCTGCCATGGCTGGTGGGCCGGGCCGAGTGGACGCCAGCCGAGACCCGGCGGGCCGTGCTCTGGCTTGCCCTGACGGAAAAGAAACCGGTCCTGAAACTGCTGGATGGGGAATACAATGAGCACGGCATGGCCGAACTGCTGACGCACTACGGCAACGCCTATCACCTGAACATCGAAGTCTTCAACCGCCAGCAGCAGACCATCACTGGCTGGCCCGGCGGCAAACCAAACGCGGACGACACCTCCCGCCCGGAACGCGCCGCCCCCTTCCCCAAGACCGTGCTCGTGCTCGCGCCCGAACCGCAGGATGACGTCCTCGGCATGGGCGGCACGATCGAACGGCTGGTCTCCCAGGGACATGATGTCCATGTCTGTTATCTGACGGGTGGCGACCTCCGGATCACCGATGCCGAAGCCATCCGCTTTGCCCGGGTGCTCCTCGAAACCTCCGAACAGGATCCGGGCCGGTGGAAGGAGCAAACCGAATATGCCGGCGGCATTCTGGACGAAATCGAGGCCAAGGGGCTTTTCGGGGATCCCCCGGCCCGGTTGCGCCGCCTCAAGGCCTTGATCCGCCGCGGTGAAGCCCGGGATGCCGCGGTCAGTCTTGGCGTGAAACCCTCTCAAATCCGCTTCCTTGATCTTCCCTTCTACACCGAAGGCCGCTATCGTCAGTTCCGGCTCTCCCCCGCGGACATCACCGCCATCGGCTCGGTGCTGGCCACCCTGCGGCCCCATCAGATTTATGTGACCGGTGACCTTGCCGACCCCAGCAGCGTCCAGGGCATGGCCTTTGCCGCCTTCAAGTCAGCCTGGCAGGCCCGGGCCGGCCAGCCCTGGCGGGCCCAATGCCGCGTTTGGCTTTACCGGGGTCACCAGTCGGAATACGAGCCTCACGAAATCCAGATGGCCATCCCCATGAGCCCCGACCAGTTGTCCCACAAGCTTGATGCCGTGCAGAAATTCCAATCCCATACCCTGCCGGACCTGCTCGGCGGAGCACGGAATCAGGAAACGGCCCGCGTCTACGACGCCCTCGGCACCGCTGAATACGAAGCCATCGAGGCCTTCCGGAGCTGGCAGGGATGAGTTCCCGGGGAAAAACAGACCGTCGCAGTCCTCCGCATCCCGC
>JAYUWQ010000492.1:0-1669 GCA_043753485.1 bacterium | reverse complement strand
CCTGCGGGTCCACATTGAACCAGAAACCCCGCTCCTGCCGTGGCTGAAAAAGCTGCGGGAAAACTGGCAGTCCTTGCGTGATTATGAGCACACCCCGCTGGTGCAAGTTCAGGCCTGGAGCGAAGTGCCGCACGCCTCACCGCTTTTCGAGAGCCTGGTGGTTTACGAACATCGCCCCCTCAATGAAACTCTCCAGGCCGAAGGAGGAAAATGGACAAAGCGAACGTTCGATCTGCGCGAGCAGCCGGACTTCCCCCTGACCCTGGCCGCTTACGGCGGGGAACAACTCTGCCTTAAAATACTTTTCAATAGCCACCGGTTTGATGAAGCCACCATCGAACGGATGCTCGGACATCTGGAGACGTTGCTCTCCGGCATGGCCGCCCATCCTGAGCTTGCTCCCGGCGCTCTGCCCTTGCTCAGCCCGGAGGAGCGGCAGGAGTTGTTGTTCGACTGGAATCCACCCCAACTCGTCTCCAACCCCGATCGTTGCCTGCATGAACTTTTTGCCACGCAGGCCGGAAAAACGCCTGAGGCCACCGCATTGGTTTGGGAACAAACCCGCTGGACCTATCGCGAACTCAATGACCGGGCCGAACGCATCGCCGATGCCCTGCGCGCCTCCGGGGTGAAGCCGGAAACGGTGGTGGCACTCTGTCTCGATCGCACTCCCGATCTCGTCGCCGCGCTCCTCGGTATCCTTAAAGCCGGCGGCGCTTACCTCCCCATCGAGTCGACTTGTCCGCCGGAACGAATCGCGTTCATGCTCTCGGACAGCCAGGCCGCCGTCGTGGTAACGCAAAGCGGCTACGCTTCCCGATTCGATGGCGCGCCGGCCCGCATTGTCTGTGTTGATGCGCTCCCTATGCCAGTGGAGAAACTCCCGTCGGTTTCGGTGGAAGTTCATCCCGGAAACGCCGCTTACGTCATCTACACCTCCGGGTCCACCGGCCAGCCCAAAGGCGTCATCGTCACCCACGCCAATGTCGTCCGCCTTTTCACCTCCACCCAGCCCTGGTTCCAATTCAGTCATCAGGATACGTGGACACTTTTTCATTCCATCGCCTTCGACTTCTCGGTCTGGGAAATCTGGGGCGCGCTGCTTTACGGGGGGAGTCTGGTCATTGTGCCACACCTGGTCGCCCGCTCGCCGGAAACGTTCCATGAACTTCTGGTCCGCGAACGTGTCACTGTGCTCAACCAGACTCCCTCCGCTTTCCGGCAACTCATCCAGGCCGGTCAAAATCGCTCCGAAGCCCTGGCCCTGCGCTGGATTGTTTTCGGGGGGGAAGCGCTCGACCTGCAAATTTTGAAACCGTGGTTCGACCGGCACACGGATCAGCAGCCTCAACTGGTCAACATGTACGGCATCACTGAAACCACGGTTCACGTGACTTATCGGCCGCTCCAAAAAAAGGATCTACATCGCGGCAGCGTCATCGGAGTTCCAATTCCAGACTTGCAGCTCTACATCCTGGACGAACGTCTGGAGCCGGTGCCGGTCGGGGTCGCCGGAGAGATTTACGTCGGGGGCGCGGGCCTGGCCCGGGGCTACCTGAATCGCCCCGAGTTGACCGCCGAACGATTCATCGCATCCCCTTTTTCCGATGTTCCCGGCGACCGCCTTTACAAGACCGGCGACCGTGCCCGCTTCCTCGCTGGTCGCGAG
>JAYUWQ010000491.1:0-10840 GCA_043753485.1 bacterium | reverse complement strand
TCCGGGCCCACCGCGGCGGCGGGCTGGTTGGCCGGTGGTTCCTCGGCGGCGGTGAGTTCGATGGTGTAAACGAGCACGGCATTGGATTTGAGGCCGGGCCCGCGGGGCGTTTCCCCAAAACCGAGCGCTGGGGGGACCCAGAAACGGGCTTTGCCCCCGACCTTCATCATCTGCAGGCCTTCCTGCAGGCCTTTGGGCAGGGCCATCAGGGCACGGCGGGCGGGGGCGCCTTCGGGGGAACGGTCGAATTCAGTGCCATCGGTGCCGGTGCCGGTAATATTGACCGTCACCACATCACGCGGGCCGGGAGTGCGGCCTTCACCCATGGCGTCCATGCTATACTGCAGACCGGAAGCGGTGGCTTTCACGCCTTCTTTTTTGGCATTGGTAGCGAGCCATTCCGTGGCCACCGCGAGGTTTTTATCAGCTTCGGCCTTCATTTTGGCCTGCTGGCGCTGCTGAATGGAGTTCTGCAGGTCCTGCATGATGGCCTGCACGTCCGCAGGCGGGATTTTGGCCGGCTGGTTTTCCACCGCCGCACGCACCGCCTCCGCCAGAACGGCGGGATCGATTTCCACGCCGGAGCGTTGGATCTGCGCGGCCATGGCCAGGCCACTTGTATAATCGAGGGATTTCGTTCCCGCGAGCCCATCCTTCAGGCCAGCGAGGAGTTCGTCCACCGTAACAGTGGGTTTGTCCGGGTTGTTGGCGGCATTTTGTTTCTCGCGATTGCCGAGGAAAGTGCCCAGACCGTAGCTGTGGCGTTCTTTTTGGTCTTTGAAGGGACCGAGCGGGGCTTCGGCCGGAGCGCCGAGGCCGGCGGGGGGCGGAAGGAGCGGAGCTGCAGGGGGATTCTGGGCTGAGACGGGCAAAGCGAGGGCGAGGGGGAGAAGCAGAAGGGAAAGGCGGTTCATGGCAGGGAGTCAGGGGGTGGATTCATCCAATGGGAACGCGATCTAAGCGGAACCAGGCGGGGGCGTCAAGCCCCGTGCTCCGCGGGCTTTTGCCCTGGCGCCCCCGGGCGGACCAGGCCATGCTCTGTTAGTAATGTTGATTCCCCCCCTCCGATCCCAAGGCGTATCCCGTCTCCTGGCCGAACTGAATGCGACGCGGTTGTCCCTGATTGATGAAACAGGGAGCAACGAGCGCCGGACCCGCCTGCTGGCCCGGATCGCGGAGTATTTGCTGGTCTCATTGATTGTGCTGGTGATCGCCGGGATTGAAGTGGGCCGCTGGTATTTCAATACTCCGCCGCAGCCGGTGTGGGTCTGCGCCTTTGCCGCCGGGCTGATCGGTTATGCCGCGGTTCGGGTGTGGTTTATCCTGCCTCAGCTCCGCACTTTGGGAAGGGAACGGGAAGCCCGGCGCCTGCTGCGCCATGTACTCCAGGGTTTGTGTGCGAAGGGTTATGTATTGTTTGAAGGGGTGACCGGAGCCCGCGGATGGTCGCTGGGGTCGGTGGTGGTGGGGCCAACCGGGGTGTTCTGCCTCGTCTCCCGCTTTTTGCCCCGGGGACGCGATCTTTCGGAACAGGTGATCCACCAGGATGACACCGCGCTGCGCATCGGCAGCCACGAAGTCCTCGCCGATCCTTTGGATCAGGCGCGCCGGGCCGCCGCGGGGTTGTATGAACTGCTGGGGGCCGAGGGACTGGACACGGTCGAGGTGCAGCCAGTGGTGATTTTTCCCGGCTGGACGGTACAGCGTCCGGAAAGTTTTACCGACCCGGAAGTGCTGGTGGTGGGGGATCAGTCCCTCGAAGCCGCGGTCCGCGGGGTGTCCACCCGGCTGGAACCCAGGGAAGTGATCGCCGTCTGCCTGCTCCTCGAAAAAGCAGCCCGCCCCCCGGCAGGCAGCGGACGATAACCCCTGCCGGCCCGGGACGTCAGGCCTCCGGTTTCCATCCGCGCAACTGGCAGTGCACCTGCGCCACCTTGCCCATGTAGTGCTCCATCCGGTACTGATGAGCCGCCTTGAGCAGACACGCCTTGGCTTCGGCCGTCCGGCCATGGGCTTCATGATGCAGGCCCAGATAAAGTTGGGCATAGCAATTCTGGTTTCTGAGGGAATCGCCCGGCGCTTCCTTCCCGGCGGCGGCCAACACCTCTGCCGCGGTGCCCCTGCCCGCGAAGAGCGCATGGATTTCCTTCATGGGCACGCGGCGGTCGGCGGTGATCGGGATAAAGACCTTGCGGGCCGCTTCCGGGGATTCCAGCCGCGCCACACACAGGAAATGCCATGCTGCATTTTCCACGTCCTGCGGATTCACCTTCTGGTGTTCCTCGAACTGGGCGCGCCCTTCCTTGTATTTCCCTGCATAATACAACGCCAGGCCCCGCTGCCAATGATGCGGACCGGCCGCAGGATCAGCCGCGATCTGCCGGTCCCAGTGGCCCAGGGCTTCGTCAATTTTTCCGGCCATGAAGGCCCGGCTGCCCGCTTCCATCGGCGACTCTTCCGCCTGAAGCGGGCGGACACTGAAGACGGTCATGAGCCCGGCGAGGAAGGTGCGGCGTGTTTTCATGGGACCGAATCTATGGGGGTGACGTAGCTGAAAGCAAGCCTGCGCCCGCCTTGCTGTCTGCCGGGCCTGTGTTACCCCTGACCTCTTCATGTTTCATCTCGCGCTTAAAATGCTGGTCGGTGACCGGGCCAAGTTTCTCATGCTCCTCGGCGGCCTGTTCTTTGCGGCGCTCCTGATGACCCAGCAGTGCGCCGTGTTTTTCGGCCTGCTCTCGTGGACCACCAGTCACCTTTCCAACATCCGTTCCAAAATCTGGGTGGTGGAAGCCAAGGTGGAGCAGGTGAATGAACTCAAACCCCTGCGCGACACCGATGTCAGCCGGGTCCGCTCCGTGCCCGGCGTGGCGTGGGCGGTGCCGCTTTATGTCAGCATCCTGCAGGCCCGGCTAGCCGATGGCAATTTCAAACCCATCCTCTGCGTGGGACTCGACTCCGCCAGCCTGGTGGGCCGTCCCGCGGAGATTTTGTCAGGCCGGCTGGAGGATATCCGCCTCCCCAACAGCGTGATTGTGGATGACCTCGCCCTGCAGCGCCTCAAAACCCCGGGCGGTCCGGCCCCGAAAGTCGGGGACATTTTTGAAATCAACGACCGCGAGGCCCGTATCGTGGCCGTCTGCAAAAGCGACCGGGCCTTTTTTGGTTATCCCTACGTCTTCACCACCTACGACCAGGCCCTCCAGTTCGCCCCGCGCCAACGCAAGATGCTCAGCGCCGTGCTCGCCGAACCCGCCGCCGGGCTCACTGCCCAGGAAGCGGTGGACCAGATCAACCGCAGCGTGCCCGGCATGAAGGCGTGGACGGAAGAGAAGTTTCATCGCGACACTATCCTCTGGTATTTCAAAAACACCGGCATCCCCATCAGCTTCGGGGTCACCATCATTCTGGGGTTCATTGTCGGCATCGCCATCAGCGGACAGACTTTTTACGGCTTCGTCCTCGAGAACCTCAAGAACCTCGGAGCCCTCAAAGCCATGGGAGCCAGCAATTTCAAACTGGCCACCATGCTGATCGCCCAGGTGATGACGGTGGGGCTGATTGGTTATGGATTGGGCATGGGAGCCGCCTCCATGTTCGGGGCGCTGGCGGCCGAGCGGGGCAATCCGCCGTTTTTCCTGCCCTGGCAATTGGTCGCCGGGGTTCTCGCGGTGATCCTCCTGATCTGCCTGCTGGCGGCAACCCTCGCTATTGTCAAGGTCGGCCGCCTCGAAGCCGCCGTGGTTTTCCGCGGCTGATAGTCCATCCTCCGTTCCTTCCTCCTTCCGATTACCCCATGTCCATCGCCGTCCACGCCTCACAGATCACGAAAGGTTTTGGCAAAGGAGCCGCCCGCACCATGGCCCTGAAAGGCTCCAGCCTGGAAGCCCCGCTGGGCGAGCTGCAACTGATCGTGGGCCCTTCCGGTTGCGGCAAGACCACCCTGCTTTCCATCATCGCCGGCACCCTGATTCCTGACGAAGGCACCGTGGAAGTGCTTGGCGAAATCCTGACCAACCTGTCGCAGGCCAGGGTCACCGCCTTCCGCCGCCGCAACATCGGGTTCATCTTCCAGCAATTCAATCTCATCCCCACCCTGAACCTGATCGAAAACACCAGCGTGCCCTTGTTGCTGAATGGGCTCAGCCGCCACAAGGCGGAGCACGCCGCCGAAGCCATGCTGGACCAGGTGGGCCTCTCCGGACGGGGCCGGCATTACCCGCGCCAGCTCTCCGGCGGACAACAACAACGTGTCGCCATTGCCCGCGCCTTGGTCCACAATCCCCGTCTGGTGATCTGTGATGAACCCACCTCCGCCCTCGACCGCGAAACCGGCCACCAGGTCATGGATCTGCTCAAGGACGTCGCCCGTGCTCCTGACCGTTCGGTCATCGTGGTCACTCACGATCCCCGCGTCTACGACTTCGCCGACCGCATCGCGGAAATGGAGGACGGCCGCGTCCTGAGCAACCAGCCCGCCCGCCACGGCCAGCCATTGGCCGCGACCGGCTGATGGTTACCCCGGTTGCCTCCGGACACGGCATCTCTTCGCAAATAGCAAAACTCCCCCTCTCTCTTCCCCGCTCCCATGCTCTACCGCCTTTTCATCGGACTCCTCATTCTTCTCGCCGGCCTCGGCGTCTACAAAGGCATCACCCTCTCCCGCCAGCAGGCCGGGAAACCCGCTGCCCCGCCGCCCTTGGCCGAACCCGCCCGCTCTCCTTTTAAGTTCAGCATCGCCGCCACCGGCATCATCGAGTCCGCCCGGGAAAATGTAAAAGTCGCCACCTCCAAACCCGGGCTCGTCACCAAGGTCCACGCCACGGTCGGAGCCACCGTGAAAGCGGGGGATCCCCTCTTCCAAATCGACGACCGCGAAGCCATCGCCCGCACCGCCGCCATCGAAGCCCAGATCGCTGTAGAGGCCGCCTCGCTGGCTGCCGATCAAGTCCTCCTCGCGGAAGCCACGGATCAACTCAACCGGGTCAGCCGGACCGGCTCCGCCAGATTCATCACCGAGGACGAGATCCAGCGCCGCCGGTTTGCCGTCCAATCCACCCAAGCCCGCGTCGCCCGCAGCACGGCTGCTCTGGAGGCCGCCCGCGTGCAACTCCGCGAAGCCCGCACCGAACTCGATGTTCTCACCGTCCGCGCCAGCCGGGATGGCCGCATCCTCCAACTCAATCTCCGCGAAGGCGAATATGCCAACGCCAACCCGCCCGAGCCTCTCATGGTCCTCGGCGACACCGATACCCTCCAGATCCGGGCCGACGTTGATGAACAAAACGCGCCCATGGTCGAACCCGGCCGCTCCGCCACCGCTTCCATCAAAGGCAATGCGGCCAACCGTTTCCCCCTGAAATTCGTCCGCATCGATCCATTCGTCCTGCCAAAAAAATCCCTCACCGGCGACAGCACCGAACGGGTCGACACCCGCGTCCTCCAAGTCATCTTCAGCCTGGAAAAACCGGCCCACCAACAGCTCTACGTCGGACAACAGGTGGATGTTTATCTCGAGATTTCAGAGCCAAAGCCTGATGCCGCGCCCTCCAAGGCCCTGCCCTGAAAAACAGAAACGGTGTTCCGGGGCAAACCCGGAACACCGTTTTGAAAAGCGGTCCGGAGCCTAGCGGCGACGGCGGAACAACCCCAGCGCAGCGATGCCCGCAAGCACGGCACTGCCTGTCTCCGGGACCCCGAACGGCGTGGTATTTTGAATGGTGATATTCGAAAAGGTAGTGGACCCGGCGTCGTTGCCGGCGCGGATGTTGATCGAGTCAAATTCGTCATTGGTGGTCAACCCGGTCCGGATGGTGGTGATTCCCGCAGGTTGCGCCCCCTCCAGAACCGTCAGATTGGGATTAAACCAGACCGTGGCAGTGCTGGCGGCCTGGTCCAGCTTCATCACAAAAGTGGCAGGCGTGCCGATGACGTAAGCCGGATTTCCCGTCAAATCATAGTCCCCACCCCCAAATCCTCCCCAATTCAGGCTGGTCCAGGTATTGCCCACGGCAAACCTCTCGCCTGCTTTGTAGAGTTGCAGCGCGGTGAAAAATCCCCCAGTGCCAGTCTCTCCGGCATTGTTGGTGATATTCATGGTGAAGGTGAAGTAGAGCGGAACCGTGGCCGAGCCGTTATCATAACCGCCGGTCGTGATCCAGTCCGCGGTATCATTGCCGGTATTGACGATCGAAACTCCATCGCCGCCGCCCGTGGCGACCTGCGGTCCGGCGAGATTGAAGAGGACGGCGGCGGAAGCCTGGGAGGCTGCCGCCACCAAGGCACAGTTGACGGCGAAAAACAGAAGTTTGGATTTTTTCATGGAGGGGGAATTGTGTAATAACAACAGCAGATGTAACCATCCGATCACCACCACGTCAACCCGCAAAACCTTTCCTCTCAAGCCAGGCTCATCTCCTCGGCCCGCTGGTAGGGCCCGTCCGCCATTTTGGCGAGCTGCATGTTCACATCGGTCAGCAGACTGCTGGCTCCAAAACGGAACCACTCCGGACTGAGCCACGCCGCCCCCAGCGTTTCCTTCACCATCACGAGATATTGCAGCGCCTCCTTGGAAGTGCGGATGCCGCCGGCCGGTTTCATCCCGATCATTTCGCCGGTGGCGTAATAATAATCGCGGATCGCCTCCAGCATGACCAGAGTCACCGGCAGGGTGGCCGCCGGATTGACCTTGCCCGTGCTGGTCTTGATGAAGTGGCCGCCCGCCCGCATCGCGATTTCGCTGGCGAGCCTGACATTGTCGTAGGTTTTCAGTTCGCCGGTTTCGAGGATCACCTTGAGATGGGCCTCCCCGCAGGCCTCACGCACGGCAGCGATTTCATCAAAAACCCGGCTGTATTCCCCCGCGAGGAAAGCCCCGCGGTCGATCACCATATCAATTTCATCCGAGCCCTCGCGCACCGCAAATTTCACCTCCTCCAGCTTGATCTTCAGGGGGGATTGGCCACTGGGAAAGGCGGTGGCCACGGAAGCGACCTTCACCCCTGATCCGGCAGTGAGGGCCTTGGCCAGTTTGACGAAATTCGGGTAAACACAGACCGCCGCCACCTGCGGGCAGCCAAAGCGGGGGTCCATGGGGGCCAGCGCCTTTTGGCAAAGATGCCGGACCTTCCCCGGCGTGTCCATGCCCTCCAGCGTGGTCAGATCCATCATGGAGGCGGCGAGCTTCAGGCCAGCCAGTTTGGCCTCGTTTTTGATGCTGCGTTTTTTAAAGCTCTCCGCCCGCTGTTCCACCATGACTTTATCCACCGGGGGGGCACTGAGGCCGAAGGGGGCACCGTATTTGGCAGCAGGGCGGATGAGGATTTCCATGGATCGCCATAAAGGACGGGACAAACTCCTGCCACCGGGATTTCCAGCGCGGCATGCCTCAAAAAAGCGGATGCTGCGTTTCCAAGGGCCATTCGAAGGGCTGCGGACCCAAACCGAAACCCCGCCGCCCTCCCGCTCAAGCCCCGGGATTCCGCTTCCGAAAATGAGCGGTTGCCGGACGCAACGGAAACTTTTAATATTATGGTGGATAGGAGAAACGCCCCGGCGCGCTTCGCTGCCAGTCCGCCGGGCGATGTGAGCCCGATGCGACCAGCAGGGACGCCCTCTGTCCACCTTCACCGGCGGAGCCCTGCTGCTCATGCCCTGCCGCGAGCCGGCGGCCCCGCCCTACCCCGACCGAATGACCCGATGGCACCCTTTTCAGGTGCCCCCAGCTGAAACACCATGTCCCAAACTGACCAACCCAATCCCCGCCAACGCCGCGGCGGACGCCAACAAGGCCGCTCCAACCCCCGCCCCCACGGCGCCCGCTCCCCGCACCACTCCGACCGCTCCGAACGCAGCGCCCAATCCGACCGCACCCCCCGCGAAGATCATCGCGACTGGGAACCCGTCGACCGCGGACGCGACATCCGCCGCCGCGCCGCCGAGCAGCCCAGCCTGTTCCATAAAATCGCCTCTTTCCTGACCTTTGGCCTCTTCGGCGGGAAGAAGAAACCCGGCGCCAAATCCGGCCCGGCCGCCAAGTCCGCCCCGCCGAAATCCGGAGCCCGTCCCGAACGCGGCGACCGCGCCACCCGGGAAAACCGCCCTGCCGGCACACCCCGGGAGCCGCGCCAGAGCGCCCCGGCCAATCCCGATGCTGTCACTGGCCCCCGCCTCCATGTCGGAAATCTGAGCTACGAAGCCGCCGAGAGCGACCTCACCGAACTCTTCAACGGTGTCGGCCAGGTGCAGTCCGTGGAAGTGGTATATCACCGCGACACGCACCGCAGCAAAGGATTTGCCTTCATCCAGATGCTCACCACTGACGAAGCCAAACGCGCCGTCACCGAACTCCACGGCAAAGACTACATGGGCCGCCGGCTCGAAATCGGCCCCGCCCGCGCCCCCGGCCAGCTCCGCGAGGACGGCGACCGCCGGGAACGCCGGTAGTCGTTAACGCCACCCGGATTCAACGCCTTCCCAGGTCAGGCCCCGCGTCCTGACCTGGGATTTTCCACGTTTGGCGTTGGACGTTCCGCGTTCGCCGCTGAGACTTGCTGCCCCCATGCCTGCCAAACCCAAACCTCCGCTTCCCCTCTACCTCACCGGCCCCACCGGTTGCGGAAAAAGCGCCGTTGCCCTGCTCATCGCGGAAGCCACCGGCGGCGAGATCATCTGCGCCGACGCCTATCAGGTTTACCAAAAAATCCCGATCCTCACCGCCCAGCCCACCGCGGAGGATCTCGCCCGGGTGCCGCAGCATTTGTATGGTTCCGTCCCGGTGACCGATGAAATGGACGCCGGGAAATTCGAACGCGCCGCCCTCGCCGCCATCGCGGAAGTCCAGTCCCGCCACAAACTTCCCCTCGTGGTCGGCGGGTCCGGTCTTTACATCAAAGCCCTCACCCACGGCCTTTCTCCCCTGCCCCCCGGCGACCCAGAACTCCGCCGCCAGCTCGAACTGCTCAGCCCCGACGAATTGGCCGACCGCCTGATGGCCCTTGACCCCGGTTCCGCCGCCCAGCTCAACCTGCAGAACCCCCGGCACGTCACCCGCGCCCTGGAAATCTGCCTCCTCACCGGCCAGCCGGCCTCGGAATTGAAACAATCCTGGGCCATGCCCCGCTCCGGCATCCGCGGCGTGTTTCTCGACCTCCCCCGCGACCTGATTTACGACAGGATCAATGCCCGCACCCACGCCATGGTCACCGCCGGCGTCGTCGCCGAAGTCGCGGCCCTGAACGAGGACGAACTCTCCAACACCGCCTCCAAAGCGATTGGCCTCTGGGACTTCCGCGCCGTCGCCGACGAAGCCACCTCCCTCCAGGAAGCCGTGGCCTCCATCCAGCAAACCACCCGCAACTACGCCAAACGCCAGCACACCTGGTTCAAACGCGAGACCGCCTTCGTGAACGTCCCCGTCTCCCCTCTCGATACCCCCCGGGAAATCGCCACCAGGATCTGCCGGATCTTCGGTTTCAAGGAACCCGGGGCAGAATAATCCGGCGGATTAAAATGGGATGAAACAGAGCATATGCAGCTGCACCGGGTGGCGCCATACCTTCCGCGATCTGGATTACGAGCAGAATTCAAGCTGCATTGAAATGACAATTTTTGGGGTTCTATCATTTATCAGACGATCCAGACCCTGACAATTAGCAAGGTGATAAGTGGCGGCATTCCAACCCAGCCACGCGACCTCCTACCCAGAACATGAGCAATAGAGCGCAGGAGCCTGCCACCTTTGCAGCCCCCAGAAAATTCCCAGTGGAGGCTCCACCCCCGGATTTGTTTCTGGACACGCGGTGCTTTTTCCTGGCATGGATAGGCTATCTCATGAAAATAGCCATTTCCCTCACTACTCTTGCTCTGGTTGGCTGGCCGCTCCAGGCCGCCGTGGTCACTACGGCCGATAACAGCAGCCCGGCCGGCGACGGCCAGACCTCCTTTCTGGAGGCGCTGACCAATCTGGCGGACAATGAAACCATCAGTTTCAACATTCCCGGCGCGGGGCCGCACTATCTCCTCACTCCGCCCGGCGGCTATCCGCTGATCGAAAAATCCGGAGTGACAATCAATGGTTATTCCCAGCCAGGAGCCAGCCCCAACACCGCCGGACTGCGTCAGCCCAACAATACGGTGCTGCGCATCGTACTGGATAGCCGCACCGCAGTGGAGGGCGGGCGCCGCACCGTGATCGATCATCCCGGCTTTGGCATCAGCGAGAGCTGCATCCTCGGGTTGTTCGACGCGGTCAATGCCAGGATCCGCGGACTGGCCTTCATTGGGGTGGCCGGGACCGGCAGCGACACGGATGCTTCCGTCTACAACATTGCCCTGATCAAAGCCTCCACCGGGGCCAAAGTGCAGGGCTGCTGGTTCGGCATCGATCCCGGCATGGGCAGTTGGGCTCCGGACAGTGCCGGGGTGGTACCCGGGGTGTATGGCGCCCGCAGCGCCGTGGCTTCCTTCAAGTGGAGCGACGGCTCCAGTTCCGAAGGCTTGATCTTTGGCACCGATGGAGATGGTATTGGCGACTCCGGCGAATTCAATATTTCCGTCGCGCAGCGTCTGGCGGTGCATCTCCAGACTCCCCGGGTGGCCGTCTCCGGGAACTGGTTCAATTTCCTGCCTGATGGCTCCGTCCTGCGGCCTGAAATCCAAGGGCTGGTCCTGGAAGACGGGACCATGGAAGCGATCGAAAATGGCGACGGCACGGACATGCGCATCGGCACGGATGGCAACGGCGTGAGTGATGCCAACGAGGGCAATCTGTTCGGCCCAGTCGTCTACGACGTATTTGTGGAATTCTGGCGTTCCGCTCCGGAGGTGATTTTTGCCGGTAATT
>JAYUWQ010000490.1:0-4055 GCA_043753485.1 bacterium | reverse complement strand
CTTCGCCGGCACGTTTGCCGGAAAAGGTGAGCTGCCGGGTGCCGGAGACAAAGGCATCCACCGGGGCCGGCGCCTCCTCGGCCGGAGCGGCGGTCAGGAAGACGGCAGCGGAGAAAAAGAGGAATCGGATCATGCCCTCAATACGCCTGCCGGAAGCGGGTCCGTCAACCAAAGGGCTAAAGGGGGCGGTCCGACAACGGGGCCTGATTTTCCCGGAAAGGGCGATTTTCGGAAGAGGTTGATTCAATTCTTGCATTTTGCCGTGTTATTAGGCGTTAATGCAGATCCCCCATGCGATTCGTCCTCCCCCTCCTTCTCCTGGGAATCCTCGGTGCCGGCTCTGCCAGCGCTTTGGATTCTGTCGTGGTCTTCAACGAAGTGCAGTATCATCCTGCGGCCGGTCAGTCCGAATGGATCGAACTGCGCAACCTCAACGGGGTGGATGTCAACACCGCCGGTTGGACCATCACCGGGGGGATTGACTACACCTTTCCCACCACCGGCACGGGCTCCTTCATTCCTGGAAACGGGTATCTGCTGATCGCGGCAAGTCCGGCCTTGGTCCCCGGGTCGATCGGGCCCTTCACGGGCACGCTCAATAACAGTGGCGAAACCCTCCGCATCCGGAATCTGAACGGGCGGATCATGGATGAGTTGAGCTACGACGATGGCGGCGACTGGGCAGTGGGCGCGGACGGCAGTGGGGCCACCCTGACACGACGCGACGAAGCCAAGGCCACGGATGGGGCGTCGGCGTGGGTGGCGAGTTCCCAACTGGGCGGCACCCCGGGCGGGCAGAATTTCCCCTCGAGCGGACCGGTGACCCGCAATCATATCATCATGGGCGACTCGTGGAAATACCGCGACGCCGATGCGGCCCCGCCGGCCGACTGGAAGGATCCCGCGTTTGTGGATACGTCCTGGACTACCGGCAACGCGGCGCTGGGCACCGCTCCGGCCTCCACCACCCTGACAGCGACCACCAATCTGGTGGGCCGTTACCGCGCGGGCGCCCTCACCGGCCTGGCCAATGGAGCGACGGTCACGACCTGGACGGATACGGCGACGGGGGACTCGGTTTCGCAAAATGGGGCGGCGGGAACCACCACGCCGACCTACCGCGCCAGCTCCACTCCCAACGGCAAGCCGGCAGTGCGGTTTGATGGCGTTGACGAATCGCGCACCACCCTTTCCCCCGGCATCACCGCCACTGGCGGCTGGGTTTATTATATCGTGCTCAAAGCCAATGGAGTGCAGCCTGGCGGCGCCTACATTTTCGACCGCAGCGCTGCGGGAAATCCGCTGGCCTCCCTGACCTTCAGCAGCGAATTCTACGCCCTTCAAAAACGCTATACTGACGGCAGCGGCCTGGGGGGCCCGATTTCCACCACGGCCATCTCCACCACGGACTGGCATATGGTCGCGATCCGCCGCAACCGCACCCTGAACCGTTTTGAAATGTGGGTGAATGGGGTGATGCAGGCCACCGAGGCCGACACCGGAGGAGCCCTCACCCCCGACCCTATCAACATCGGACGTCACAGCACCAGCACCACCGGGGGCTTCAACGGCGACATTGCCGAACTGCTGATCTACAAGGACGGGCTGAGTGAAGCGGACTTCCAGTCGGTGGGGTCCTATCTTTCCAGCGAATATGGTCTGGCTGCGGTGACGCCGCTCTCGCCCACGGCGCCGGTCAGTTATCTGCGCAAGTCCTTCAGCTTCCCGGGAGACCCATCGCGGACCACCATACGTTTGAATCACACCCTGGCGGATGGTGCGGTGTTTTATCTCAACGGCACCGAAATCCTGCGCCCCAACATGCCCGCTGGTTTGGTGGATCACACCACCGCCGCCTCCTCCACCATTGCCTCCCCCCTGCCCTCCGGCCAGCTGCTGGTGCCGTCCACTTCCCTCGTGAGTGGCAATAACGTGCTCGCCGTCTCCCTGCACAAAGCTGCGGGCAGCACCGCCACATATTTCAATGCCTCATTGGAATCGCTGGAGTTGCCCGCTGATGCCAACGCCGTCAGTGCGCTCCAATTCAATGAGATTGCCGGAGCCAGCGATGTCAATTTTTACATCGAATTCCGCAACACCTCCGCCTCCGCCGTGAATACGGCGGGCTGGACCCTGACCACCAACCTCGGCCAGTCCGTGCCGTTGCCCGCGCAATCCGTGCCGGCCGGCGGTCTCTTCACGGTGAATGCCGCCGCGCTCGGGTTCACCCCCGTGGACGGGGCCGGGCTTTATCTGCTCGCACCCGGCAGCGTGACCCTGGGCGATGCCCGGACGGTCACCAACCGCCTGCGCGGTCTGGTCAATGATGGACGCTGGGGTCACCCCACCACCGCCACCCCAGGAGCCGCCAATGTAGCCGTTGTCAGCACCGACATTGTCATCAACGAAATCTTCTACAACGCGATGGGCGATGGCCCGGAGCAGTGGATCGAGCTCTATAACAAAGGCACCGCCGCGGTGGACCTCAGCGGATGGAAGTTCAGTGATGGCATCGGGTTCGATTTCCCGGCCGCCACCAGCATCCCGGCGGGCGGTTATCTGGTCGTAGCCTGGGATCCCACCGCGTTCACCGCGCTGCATCCTTCCTCGACGGCGCTGGGACCCTGGAGCGGCAGTTTGGCCGGCAGTGGCGAAACCATCACCCTGCGCGATGCCAACGACAATATCACTGATCAGCTCCACTACGCCGACGGAGGCCGCTGGAGCCAGTGGGCCGATGGCGGCGGCAGCAGTCTGGAACTGATGGATGCGGACGCCGACAATGCCCGCGGCGGAGCCTGGGCAGCCAGCGATGAGAGCGGTCAGTCCACCTGGCAGACGGTCAGTTACAGTGGGACGGGGGCCAACCCGAGCACCACCAGCGGCGACCCTACCACGTGGAATGAATTTGTTTTCGGTCTGCTCGACACCGGAGAATTCCTGATCGACGACATCAGCGTCACCTTTGGCGCCGGGGCCACCCAATTGATCCAGAACGGGGGCTTCAACAGCGGAGCCTCCACCTTCTGGCGCATCATCGGCAATCACGCCGGCACCGTCCAGGAGGATCCGCCGTCCCTGTCCAGTTATGTGCTGAAGGTATCCGCCAGCGGTGCCACCGAGCACATGCACAACCACGCCACCACCACCTTGAAAAACGGCACGGCGTTCCACACCATTTCGGCGGCCAACACCTACACGATCAGCTTCCGTGCCAAATGGCTGCGCGGTTCCAACCGGCTGCACACCAGGCTGTATTGCAACCGGCTCGCCCGCCAGACCCTCCTGCCCGTGCCCGCCACCGGCGGCACTCCCGGCGCCGTGAACCGCAGCGCGGTGGCCAATGCCGGCCCCACCTTCGATGCCCTGAACCATGCCCCGGCGGTGCCGGCGGTCGCCGAAGCGGCCACGGTCAGTGTTTCCGTGGCCGATCCTGACGGCATCGCTGCCGTGGAATTGTTCACTGCTTTGAATGGCGCGGCTTTCACCAGCATCCCCATGACCACCACCGGCGGCGGGCGTTATTCCGCCACCGTGCCCGGCAACTCCGCCGGGGCGCGGGTGCAGTTCTACGTGCGGGCCACCGACACTCCCGGAGCGGTGAGTTTCTTCCCCGCCGCAGGCCCTGCCTCCCGCGCCATGATTCCCTGGCAGGATGGCAAGGCGATCCTCCAGATGCCCAGCGGTGCCCGGCCCCACAATATCCGCATCGTATTGACCGGTGCCGATGCCAATCAACTCTACCGGCTCGAAAACGTGATGAGCAACGGCTCGCTCCCCTGCACCGTGATTCTGGACGAAAGGGAAATCTATTATGGAGCCAGTGCCCGCCTCAAGAGCAGCGAACACGGGCGCTTCAACTCCACCCGGGTGGGCTACAACCTCCAATTTGCCAGTGATGAATTGTTCCTCGGGGTGCATGGAGCGGTCTCCGTGGACCGCTCCGGCGGCACCAGCGGGGGGCAAAAGGAGATCCTCATCAAAACGGTGACCAATGCGGCCGGTGGCATCAATGCGCCGGAGGATGACATCATCCGCGTCATCACCCCGGTGGC
>JAYUWQ010000489.1:0-1675 GCA_043753485.1 bacterium | reverse complement strand
GCAGTCTGGCTCGGGCGGCGGCGGCGCTGAATGTCTCGCAGCCGTCGATTTCCGGTCAGATCCGGGAACTGGAAGCGGCGGTGGGGCAGCCGCTCTTCCGGCGGCAGGGCCGGAATAACATCCTGACGGAGACCGGCCAGCTGGTGCAGCGTTATGCGGACGATATTTTTCTTCTGGGGGGCGAGCTGATGGATGAACTCAAGGCCGGACCGGCGGCACGGGCGCTGCGGGTGCGGGTGGGCCTGACGGATTCCTTCCCGCGGCTCGTCGCCAACGAAATCCTGCGCCCGCTCTTCCTGCCGGAGCGCCCGGTGCATCTGGTGTGCCGGGATGGCAAGGCGGAGGAATTGCTCACTCAACTGGCCACCCACCGGCTGGACGTGGTGCTGGCGGAGGAAGCCCCCCCGGGAAATGCCAGCCTCCGCGTTTTCGACCATCCGCTGGGAAGCACGGGCTGCCTTTTTGGCGCGGCGGATAAAATCGCCCGTCATCTGCGGGCGGGTTTTCCTGGTTCCCTGCACGGCGCCCCGGCGCTGCTGCCCGCGGAGTCCTCGCCGATGCGGCGGGTGGTGGAAACGTGGTTCAAAGTCCACGCCATCCACCCCAAGGTGGTGGCGGAGTTCGACGATCCGGCCCTGATGAAGGTCACGGCGGCGGAAGGCCGGGGCTTCCTGGTGCTGCCAGCCACCGCCGCCACCTCCGCCCTGAAACGTTACGGGCTGCAGGTGTTTGGAACCGCCGCGGACTGCCGCGTCCGCTTCCATGCCTACACGGCGGAGCGCCGCACCGGCCACCCTGCCGTGGCGGCCCTCCTCGGGAGCAAGGCCTGGCTCACGGCTGAGGCCCCACCGCCCAAACCGGCCTGAAGTCAGAAAACAACGCTTTTTTTGCCACCCGGAGCGCGTAGTATCGGTCCTTCGTCCTTTCTCCCATCCCCTATGGCCTCCCCCTCCACTCCACGCTGGGATTCTCTCGGCAGTGGCTCCGGATTCCGCTCCACCACCACCGCGTGGGATCTGCGCTGGTGGATCCTCACCGCCGTCCTCGCCTCCGTGACGGTCCACGCCGGACTCCTCGTCTGGATGAAGCGCACCAAAATCATCCTTCCGGAAGTCGTGGCCACGGTGCAGGAAAAGCGGACGGGCCTGTTCCACACCGAAACGGAACGCATGACGGTGCCGCAGGACATTCTGAAAGACCTGACCCCGGAAGTGACCGACCTCTCGCAGAAAGTCCCGGAATCCAGTGTGACCCAGGTGCCTGACATCACGCAAATCGCCGAAGCCCTGAAAGACCAGGACGTCATCCTGAGTTCGGCCATGACCGCCCCCGCGGCCAATCTGACCCTCAGCACTCCCGCCCCGGGGACAGCGGGCGACCTGATCGACGACACCGCCGCCCTCCGCTCCGCCCCGGTGGACCTGAAATCCGGCCTGATGGGCAAACCGTCCGCCCTCGACAAACCCATGCGGGCGGCTGACGACCAGGTTGCGCTGAATATTTCTGAAGGCTCCCTCGCCGGAGCCGACCTGAAGTCCGACGTGCTCAGTGCGGTGAAAAAGGGCACCGGAGGCAATGGCGGAGTGGACGGCTTCGCCAGTCTGGATGATCTGGTGAATTACAAAGGGCCGATCACCGGCGACTTCAAAACCATGCTTCGCACCGACCTGCTGTT
>JAYUWQ010000488.1:0-4062 GCA_043753485.1 bacterium | reverse complement strand
CTTTCAATCCACTGTGGGCATCCCACGCGCCGGCCCCGCCACCCCCATGTTGGATCTGGATGAAACGGACCCCGCGCTCGACCAGCCGACGGGCACTGAGCAGTTGTGCGCCGAAGTCGCGGCAATGCGCCAGATCGAGACCGTAGAGGGCTTTGGTTTCCTCGGTTTCCTTGGAGAAATCGAGGGCGTCCGGCAGGGCGTGCTGCATGCGGTAGGCCAGCTCGTAGGAGGCCACCCGGGCGGCCATGGCGGGATCGTCAGGGTAGGCCACGCCGCGCAGGCCATCGAGTTCCCGGATCAGGTCCATGGAGACATTTTGCGCGGCGCTGGAAAGGGGGCGGGCGGATTTCCCGAAGTCCAGCGGATTGCCAGGATCGATCCGCAAAGGCACGGCATCGTGGGCGGGTCCAAGGTAGAGACCGTCCTTTTTGATCCAGTATTCGCGGGTCCCGAGGGAGATAAATTGCGGCAGGTTGTCGTTGAGGCTGCCGAGACCGTAATGGACCCAGGCGCCGAGGGTGGGGAATTCGCCATCGAGCATGTTGCGCCCGGTGTGGAACTGGGCCTGGGCGCCGTGATTGCTGTCCGTTGTATACATGGAACGCACGATGCTCATGCGGTCCACGTGCCGGGCGATGTGGGGAAACCAATCGCTGACTTCGATGCCGCTCTGGCCGTGCTTTTTGAATCCAGTCTGCAGGGGATATAGCAGGTTGCGCTGATTCCCGTTGGCATCGGGAACGAGAAGCCGCTCCAGCGCCAGTTTCGCCGGATCCTGGGCGCTGGCAAAGGGGGTTTCGGCGATGGTCTTGCCGGCGTATTTGGTCAGCATCGGCTTCGGATCAAAGCTTTCCATGTGGCTCACCCCTCCATTCATGAAGAGCCAGATCACACTCTTGGCCTTGGGCGGAAAATGGGGCATTCCGCTGGGCGGGTGCCAGCCGGGAGTGCTGGCAAGGCTGTCGCGTTGCAGCATGGCGCCGAGGGCGAGGCCGGTGAAGCCCATGCCCATATCCGAGAGGAAAGTGCGGCGGGTGAAGTGAGGCCGGTTCATGGGTCAGCGGAGGGTGACAAAATCGTTATGGTTGAGCAGGCTCCGGATGAGCTGGATGCGGGCGTCGGGGCCTGACGGAAGTGCCCGCCAGGCTTCGAGGGCGCGGGAGCAGGCCGCGGTCTCGGTCTCACTGGCGGATATCCCCAGCAGGAGCAGGAAGGCTTGGCGGATGAAGGCGGTATCGTCCGGGGCGGCGGCGCCGGGCCCTGCGGGTTGGGCGAGGCGGGCCGCGATCTTTTCCGCGGCGTCGTGGACGAGTCCACTGTTTGTCAGGGCGAGCGCCTGCTGCGGCACGATGCTTTGGTCGCGGCGGTAACATTCCTTCACGGCGGCAGCATCGAAAGTAGTCAGGAACAGGTTCCGTTCATTGTTGGAGTTGAAAAAATAAAGGCTGCGGCGCTTCGAGGCGTTTTGTTCCGCAGGCGGGACCGGAGGGCCACCGGGGGCCGGGTCGAGTTCGCCGGAAAAGGCGAGGAGGGAATCGCGCAGCACCTCAGCCTCCAGGCGGACCGGGTGGCGCCGCCACACGTGTATGTTGTCAGGATCTTTCGCGGTATTGGCGGCCGCCCCGGCGGCCGAGGAGGACAGCCGCCAAGTGGAGGAAGTGACAATCAATCCGTGTAAATGCTTCATGTTCCATCCGCTCGAAATCAGTTCGGAGGCCAGCCAGTCGAGCAATTCCGGGTGGGTCGGCTGGGCTCCGTTGCGGCCAAAATCAAAAACCGTGGCCACCAGTGGGGTGCCCATGTGGCGCGCCCAGAGGTGGTTGGCCGCGACGCGGGCGGTGAGGGGATTCCGGGCATCGGTGATCCAAGCGGCGAGGGCCCGGCGGCGTCCGGTGCTTTGCTCCGGGAATGGCACCACCGGGTCGTCAGCGGAGGAGTTCAGAAAACGTGTCGGCGTCCAGCGGGCCCCGGGGATTGGGGTGAAGGCCGCATCGGGTTCCACCGGCCCGGCTGCGGTTTTTTCTGCCGCGGCGAACGCTTCGCGGGCGGTGTTTACGGCTTTCTCCGCTTCCGGTTTTTTGTCAGGGGCAGCGCGGACCAGTTGTGCTTCCGCTTCCGCCAGACCAAAGCGGGCTTTGGCCGCCGCTGCCAGACGCTCCGCCCGCACCGCGGCCCGTCGTTTGTCAGGCCGGTAGGCGGATTGTTCCCACGCGGCCCGCATCGCATCCGCGCGGCATCGCACACTGTCCAGTTCGGCGGTCGTCCAGGTGACGCGTTGCCGGGCGGCATTCAACTCAGCCAGGGCAAGAGATGCCGCGGCCGGGTCCAAGGCTGGAGCCCCACTGTTTTTCTGCACTGCCAGGGCCGCCGCTTCCACGGCTTCGGTCATGCTCCGCTGCGCGCTGGCCAGCTGGGTGGGGATCACCCAGGGCTGCCGTTCCGGTTGCCAGGCCTCTGGCGGCAGGGCCACCGGGCGGATGTCAGGCTGTGGGATGGCGAGGAAGGCGGGCACAACGGCAGGTATCACTGCAGACTTGTCGGGCCGGTTCTCCTCTCCCCGGATAAAACGCCATGTGGGCAGGTCCGGCTGGCCGTCGAACACCCGCGGGATTCCGTCGATGTTGGGATCAGTCACGCCTTCCACGGCATCCAGCCGCACCTGATAGGGCTCGAAGAAGGCGCGCAGCCGGTAGTAGTCGTTCTGGGGAATCGGGTCGTATTTGTGGTCGTGGCACTTGCTGCAATTCATGGTCAGGCCGAGCAGGCCCTTGCTCACGTGCTCCACGGTTTCCTCCATCCAGGGGTTCCGGTTGAAGAGGAAAAAATTGCGCGCCAGAAAACCGGTGGCCCTGACTTTTTTCAGATCCCCCGGATACAGCTCATCCGCGGCCAGCATCTGCCGCAGCATCTCATCGTAAGACAGGCCCGCGTTGAGGGACTGCACGATCCAGTCGCGCCAGTGCCACATGTGTTTCTGGCTGTTCCGGAGCTGGTCGCCGAGGCCCCACCAGTCGCTGTAACGCCAGATGTCCATCCAATGCCGCGCCCAGCGTTCGCCATGACGGGGGTCCGCGAGGAGTTGTTGGACAATCCGGTGATACCCCTCCGTTGAAACTTCCCGTAACAGTCCGTCCATGGCCTCCGGGGCCGGGGGCAGACCAATCAGATCAAGATAGAGCCGGCGGAGCAGCACCTCCGGCGGCGCTTCGCTTTGCGGGGTGAGCCCCTGCGCTTCCTGCTGTTTTGCGATAAAGGCATCAATCGGATTGCGCACCCAGGCGGCGTTGGCCACCACCGGCACAGCGGGCCGCACCAGCGGACGGAAGGACCAATGGTCGCGGGGATCCGTCTCGGCGCGGTCATCGGCGGGAGCGGGCGCCCCTTCAGCGATCCACTGCCGCAGCAGGCTGATTTGTGCCGGCGTAAAGGGCTCGCCCTCATGCGCGGGGGGCATTTTTTCATCGGGATCCGCGGACTCGAGCCGTTGCAGGATCAGGCTCGTCCCCGCGTCCCCCCGTGTCAGGGCCGGACCGGATTTCCCGCCTTGGAAGATCGACTCCGCCGTATCCAGCCTCAGATCTGCTTTTTGTTTGAGGGCGCCATGGCAGGCAAAACACCGTTCCCTGAGCAGCGGTTTGATCTCCTTCACATAGTCCACCCCGGCCTGCAGCGGGGCACTCAGCGCCAGCCAGCCCCATACCGCCACGATGGATCGGGACGGCAGGCCGTGGAACGGGTTATAAATCATGAAGGACGGATGGAAGGGAGAGGGATCAGGCAATGGCGAAAATCTGCTGAAAGCGGAGATGCACAGGGGGGCGGCAGCCTTCAGACAAAAGACGTCGGTCCGGGGTGATCTCTTACTGTCTGGAACGATTTGAACCTGCTTCCGCCCGGGTGCTGGAGCGCAGCGGATATTGCTTTTATTCCGCCGCGGGATGATTAACAATATTTCGGAGCAGATCCAGCCTCTCCCGGAATTTTACTCACGGGTGGCCGGCAATGGCTGCCCTCAGCCGCCCCGGGGCAACTCCCTATAAGTATAAGAAACCAAGAATTTTT
>JAYUWQ010000487.1:0-10870 GCA_043753485.1 bacterium | reverse complement strand
AGCGATTCGTTTGCATAGAGTTGGGTTTTTGGGTGATATGGGGTTCAGGGGTGCTGCCGGGCCTTCAGGAAATGATCGGCAATCTCCGTGGCGGGAGTTTTCACCAGATCCTTGGGCAGACTCAATTGGTGGCGGCTGGTGGCTTCCGCGGACAGATGTTCCAGGATGGGATGGAGGATTTCGCCCGGCGCGGCCAACGCCCAGCCTCCAGGGTGGGTGCTCAGCAGTTCCGTAATGCGTTCCGCGATGTGGCGCACGCAGCGCATCTGCAGTTCCAGTTCCAGCCGGGGACGTTCGATCGCCGACTGCCGGTGGCCATCAGTTCCGCCTGAGGGGAACCGGCCCGCCTGATCGGTCACCAATTCGCTGATTTTCTCTGTTCCTTCGCTGAAGGCGGCCCGGTCAATCACCTCGGGAACGGAGCCGGACTTCACATGGTAGGCGACGAAGTGGCCGCGGTCGGTGACGATGAGGATGGGAGGCAGGGTTGTCATGGGAAAAATTGGGTGATGAATACTAAGATCATTTTTGGACCGGAGCGCGGCCGTCTCCCGGCGGAGCGCCGCGGGTCAACTCACATTTTGTCCTTGGCATGGTCCATGGATTTCATATCGCTGGTGGAAACAGGATCAGGTTTGCCTTGGTTGGTGGGGGGCGCGGTCTCCGGTTTGCGGGTCTGGCAGGACATGATGCCCTGCAGGCAAAAAAGCTGAACCAGGATCCGGACGTAGCGTGGAGGGAGTTTCATGGCGTCTGAGGGGATGGTGTATCGGTTGAATGATTCATTCCATCCTCTGCCGGAATCGGGCCAGAGGACCTCCACGGGGAAATACGGACCTGGTGGGGCCCCTAACCGCGCATCCTGTCCAGTCCCGCCGCCGCCTCCCATGCATTCTGCGGCACCGGCGAGAGGACCGCCCCCGGGTGAGAATCCACCGGGTTTCCCAAAGCTCCCTCCGAGAGCCCCCGCCAATGTGTGAAGAGTGTGCCCACCCGTCCCTCAAATCCCAAACCAGATCCCCAGCCAAAAGCCCTGGCTCCTAATTCGGGAGGAATCTTGTCCGCCTCCCGTCCACCGCCCCTGCTTGTTGTTTGCCGTGAACCTTACCTTCTTCACCCCTCCGGAATGGTTTTTGGAGACCAACGGATAGGAGATCGAGGCCCGGTCACACCTGATAAGTCACCCGATCCTTTTCTCCCAGCGAGAGGTGTCCACCCTTCTCCAGTCCCGTCACCACATCCAGCGCCTCAGTTTCGGTGGCAGTTTTGCCGAGCAGGCTTTGCAGATGGGTGACCAGGGTTACCCTGCGTTTCGGTCGGTTGTCAGGGTGTCTCTTGAGATGTTCCAAAGCCCGTTCCAGAGGCGCCTCCGGCAGCGGGGAGGGGCGTTTCCCGGGAGCCGAAAAAGTCAGGGTGCTGAAATTGTCATGGCGCCGGGCCCGGATGCGCTGACTCCGCAGATGTTCGATCAGCGGATCGAACCCCTTATCCTTGGAGACAATGTGGAAATAGCCGGAGGGATCCGCCACCGCGGCCCGCCCCACATAATAGGCGAGGGCGAAATCGAGGGCGTTCTGGCCGGATGAAGTCAGGCGCACCTGTTCCACCGAGTCCGCATATTTCAACAACTGCTGCACCAAAACAACGCCCATCCGGGACTGCTGGGCCCCCACCAATAACGTGAAGTGGACCGGCTTGGACCCCATCACCGAAAAATCAAGCTGGTGGACATTCTCAAAGTCCACAAAAACATGATTGAGGGGCAGAGGGAGGTCGGTGGGAGATCCGGACATGGCAGGAATAACAAAGTAGGCGTTGACGGCCAGGAAAGATAATTTATAATTACCAGAATTACCATGGCTAAATTTCTCAACACCAGCGCCACCAACTACTTTCTGGAGGAGATCATCAAAACGGCCAAGGACCGGCTGGTGCTCATCAGCCCGTTCCTCCGCTTGAACGAACGCATCAAGGAACTCCTCGAGGACAAGAACCGGCTCAAGATCGATGTCCGGGTGGTGTATGGCAAAAACGATCTCCAGCCCACCGAGATGAACTGGCTGAAGGACCTCAGCTTCATCCGCATCAGCTTCTGCAAGAACCTCCACGCCAAGTGTTACCTGAACGAGGAATCCGCCATCATCACTAGCCTGAACCTCTACGAGTTCAGTCAGGTGAACAACAATGAGATGGGCGTCCTGATCCGGCGCAGTGAGGACACCGAACTCTACCGCGACACCTACGAGGAAGCCCAGCGCATCATCCGCATCAGTGAGGAAGTGCGCATCTCCCTCGAAAAGATCGAAGCCGAAGCCGAAACCGAAACCGAGACCAAAGAAAACGCCGTGGAATCAGCCTAAGCCGGCGGCCGGCTCACCACCAGCAAATTGGCCCAGAAGCTCGGCCTCAAAACCGGGGAGTTGCAGGACCGCCTGACTGCCGGTGGCTTTCTCGAAACCCGCGAAGGCAAGCCTTACCTGACCGCCAAAGGCAAAGCCGCCGGAGGAGAGTTCCGCATGGGCCAGTTTGGTCCCTTCTTCCTCTGGCCCAGCGACGCCACCACCACCCTGCGTCTCACCCCTGCCCCGGTGCATTCCTGACTTGGATCCTACCCCAGGACTTATCGACGGAACGCGGCAGCCTCAGACAGTTGGCATTTACAATATATCCATGAACTTGATCGCCCCCGAACCCGGCACCCGGCTTGCTGCGCTGAAACACGATTATGCGGCCAAGCCACTATTGACTGAGGTCGAAGCCAAGTTTTTCGAGATACTTGCCCAGATCTCAGGCGACCGGGTGCACATCGTCTGCAAGCCCCGCCTGGCCGACCTGATCGATCATGCCAAAGAACAAGGCGCCTTTCAGGCCATCAGCCAAAAGCATGTCGATTTTCTCGTGTGCCGACCCGGCGACTGGATGCCCATGCTGGCCATCGAGGTGGACGACGCCTCCCACAATCGTCCCGAACGACGAAAACGCGATTGGTTCGTCAATAACCTCTTCGCCCACATCGGCGTTCCTCTGCTACGCATCCCGGTGTGGGAAGTGGAAAACCTGGAATTGCTGGTCAAACGCCTGACGGATGGCTGGTATAACCGTTGCCGCCATTTAGCAGCAGCGGAGATTTCACTTACTTGACGGACCAAAGACACTGCGGCCCACTCAGCAAGGCAAAAGCGGCCTGCATGGCAAGGCCGCCCAACTGAAAACGGTTCTGGCAAAACAAGGGCTCCTCCCGGGGAAAATTCCCGGTGTTATTTTTCATCAATAACGCCGCGGTTCCAGGCGTCGTGCATTTCCTGGAGGGAGGGCACTTTGAGGGGACGGACCACTCTGAAGCCCAGCCACTGGGCGCTGGTGTGGAACCAGCGGCTTTTCGGCAATTGAGGATCCATCACTTTCCAAACGTCCTTGGATCCCCGACGGCAGGCACTGCGGAGCTGGTCCGCATCGTCATCCCACGTTCCGCCCCGCACTATCCGGGGGTAGGCTGTCACCGGCTGGTTGAAGGGATTGGCCACTGTTCCCCCCGGGGACTGGGCGGTGAGGGCCGCGTAGAAGTCAGGGCGGTATTGGTCCAGCACCCACTCGACCACGTTGCCGTGCATGTCGTAAAGCCCCCAGGGATTCGGCAGCTTTTTCCCGACCGGATGAGTGGTCGCGTCGCTGTTCTCCCAATACCAGGCGTATTCCCCCAGCTTCGAAACGTCATTGCCGAACGAGTAGGTCGTGGTGGTGCCGGCCCGGGCGGCGTATTCCCACTCCGCCTCCGTGGGCAGCCGGTAAAAGTGTCCGGTCTGCGCACTGAGCCACTGACAGAATTTATTGGCGGCGTGCTCTGTCATGCAAATCGCGGGATAACCGGACTCCCCCATCCCAAAGGTCATGTCCGTGTAGGGCGCGGTGGGACGGCTGATGGCATCCACCGGCTTGTCATCCGGCACCGGCTCCTTCTTGCTGCCATCCTTCCAGCGCATCGCGGCTGTGTCCATGAAGGGCTTGTAGAGATCCCAGGTCACCTCCGTAGCCCCCATCCAAAAGGCATCCACCTTCACTTTCACCTGCGGCCCTTCGTCCGGATGGCGCTTCGCTTCCGTGGCCGGACTTCCCATCAAAAACTCTCCCGCCGGAATCGGCACCATCGGAAACCGCCGGGGAATCGCCATCTTGGTCATCCAGCCCTCGTAAGCCTTGAAATCCGCTTCCGTGTCCCCATCGCTGGTCTCCACGATATGATCCCGGATCTTCCGCGTCAATTCGAAGGTGTCCGGCGAGTGGGGATTGATTCCCTTAGGGCGCTCTGCCGCTGCGGTATCGCGGGGACAAGTGCAAATCCCGACGGATAAACCGGCCAAAAGCGATAGGAAAGACCAGCGGAGGAAAGGCATGAGGCCCAAACGCGAACGGGATCGGGGGTCTTCCAAACAGTCAGACCGCCGTTTCCTGAGATTTCCCGGTCCCCCAAACGGCTTCACCCATTCTTTCATCGCGCCCTACCGCTGCCTTCCGGTGGAACCGTTCTGTCATGGGGATGATCGAAAAGGGTTCCTTGACTGTATCCTGCGGGGCGGCGGAACAGGCGTAGAGCAGGATATTGGCATCGAGGAAGGATTCAGCGGTCATTAATCTCCTCCCGCTTAAGCGGCACCATGGGAGCCGTGTTGGTGGCTTTCATGGCCTTGAGGAGGCGCTTCATGGTGGCCTTCCGCTGCTTCTCTTCCGCCGCAGGGGGTGAATCAGTAATCTGCCGCAGGCCCTGAATCATAATTTCCCTGAGGGTGGTGCTCCGCTCCGCCGCCAGCAGTTTGGCTTTGAAAAACACATCATCCGGCAGATCAATGGTGGTCTTCATAAGGCCATAAATATGGGATTACGGGCGGGAGGGCAAGAGCAAGCCGAGACTGCACGGGAAGCAGAGCAGCCAGGGATGCCCCCGCGAACCCACCAGCCCGGCAGATCGCGGTTTCCGCCCGCGCTTCCCTGTCCCTTTTTGGCCCGCGCATGACTCCTTTCCCCCTGCCCTCCGGCTATGCCCGCATCAAATTGGTGCACAGTTTCCATGAACTGGTGACGACCCCGTTCCAAGACGGTGTGAATGCGCTGTGCTGGGCGCGGACCCTGCCGGGGGATTTCAGTGAAGTGGTGACCCAACTGGGGGTGAGCGGGGGGATCACGACGCTGGATGAGGAGCGGCTGGAGGGATTGGCCCTGAGCGCGGCGGGGCGGGTGGCGGTCGGGATCCTGCTGGAGGACCAACGGCTGCTGCGGGAGCAGGGGCTATCCCCGATCCTCGACTGCATCCAGAATTACCCCCGGGAGGAGGAGCCGGGGGCGGTGCGCACGGATGTTTATTCCTTCCACGCGGACAGCGCGACCGAGGAGGCGGATACGTGGCTGTGCACCTACCACGGACCATCAAGCGAGGGCCTGCGCAATGAGGAGGCACAACGGTGGGTGGACGTCCCGGAAACCCGGGCGGAGCTCCTGAAGGAATACGGCGGGGAGGATGACGATGACTTCCTGGAATACCTGAACGAAAATTGCTATGACCTGCACTACGCCCCGGCCCCGCAGGCGCAGCCGTTTTCCTTTGGCCATGGCAACCTGTGGCGCATCGCGGTGGATTACCCCGGCTGTCCCGTCCCGCCCTGCATCCACCGCGCGCCGGAAACCCTGCCCGGCCAGCCGCGGCGCCTGCTGCTGATCAGCTGATCGACTCGCCGCCGTCTAGGTGTTTGACGATCTTCCGCTGGAGCCCGCGGCGGGCAGTGCGCAGGGTTTTCCAGAGGCCGGGGGCGAAACGTTGGTTGAACCCGTGGTCCTCCAGCCAGACAGACAGGATGGCGAGGTCGTTTTCATGGCCCAGCCATTCGGCCAGTTCATCCATCGGGGGATGGGCGGGGATCACCCCGACCGGCAGGAATCCCACGGCCCCGAGCCAGGCTTTCACGGCCTTGCGGGCCTCGTGGAAATCGGTCTCCACCCCCTGCTCCAGCCGGGCACAGCGCTGGATGAACCGCCCGTGCAGCTTGCCAAGGCCTTTACCGAGCCGCTCCGGGAACTCGTCCGTCGGGACATCCTGCAAGGCCTGCTGCGCGGTGCCCACTCGGTCGACACACCAGGCGATAGTCTCCGGCGGGGGACGGCGGGCGGCCGAGTGGGTCTGCTGCTCCAACAGACCTGCGATCGCGGCAGCCAGCGGCTTCCCGCCGTCCCATGCCAGCTTCTCCCAGGTGTGCCAGCGGGTCACGGCATCCCGCGGCCCGGACAGCAGACGCCCCACGGCCTGGATTTCCCGGGCGGCTGATTTTTCCAGGCAACAAAGGGTAAACCCACCGCGCACCGATTTGCCGAGCTTCCGGATGGCATGGACCTCCTCTTCGACCCGCCCTTTGTTGTCCAACAGCCCCTGCAGCTGTTCCCTGAGGGTATCACAACCGCCGGAGATCCGCTCCCTGGCGAAGGACGCGACGGAATCGGGAAACGCCTTCATTTGGCATCCTCATACCACGGATCCGGCGCCTTGTCAGCGGAGATCATGGCGAGGTTGATCCGGCACGGGGAGCGTGCCTTTGGCCTGTGGGAAAGATCTTCCTCCCCGCCCGTCAGACCCGCCGGTTATGGAAGACGTGCACCATCACCCCAATGCCGAGAACCGGCGCCAGCAGATTGACCACGGGCACCAGGCCCAATCCCGCGATGCAGACACCGGTCAGGAAATACGCTCCCCGGTTTTGACGCCGGGAAGCATCCATCTCCGGACGGGACATGCGGCGCAGGGCAACAATTTCATAATACTCGCGGCCCGCCAGCATTCCATTCACGGCAAGCATGAGGAGGGCGCCCGATCCTGCCAGCCACATCAGCGCAAGGTAAAACGGAAGGGCGATCAGATTCACCGTGATCATGAGCAGGAAAAAGCGTATTGCCGCGAACACGCTAGCCTTCAGCCCCGCGCCATCGGCATTCCCCAACGCAGGATAATGACGCGCCTCCACGGCATCGGCCACGGTCTCCTGGAAGAAGCTGGCCACGAGGACAAAGGTGGCGGGAAACAGGAGCAGGGCGGTGAGGAAACCGAGAGTGCCCTGCCCCCATTTGAGCCAACCGGCATACTTGGGCCAGTGGGCCGCGACCCATGCCACGCCTTCGCGCACGCCCCACCAGATCCCGGAAAAACAGAGCAGGGAAACCACCGCCGATCCGGCGATGACGAGCCACAGCTTCGGGTCGGTCAGGAACTGGGCCGCCGCTTTGAGAATTGCCTTCACCATCGCGCACCGTGGCACAGCCCCCTGATCCGTCCAGCGCGGCGGTATGGCGTCATTTTCATACTAAAGTCAGTTTCAGCCCGACCCATGAATTCGATTCATCAAACAAATGATGCATTTTCACCGGTAAAGCCGGCATCCTCCCGGCCATGGCACCGGCTATGCTTAACAAAGCGACAGGTCCTTTTGCCATGCTGCCCCTGCCTTCCATCCCCGACTCCGCCCCCTTTTCCACCGAACAGCGCCATTGGCTGGACGGCTATTTCGCCGGCCTCTTTTCGCGCGCCACTGCGGCCGCGGCTGGATCCGCGCTGCCTGCCGCAGCCCCTCCGGTCCCCCTCACGATTTTCTACGGCACGCAGACCGGCTCCGCCGCCACCCTCTCCAAAAAAATCGCCGCCGCCGCCAAAAAGCGCGCCATCGACGCCCGGGTCATCGACATGGCCAAACATGCCACGGTGGATCTCACCCGGGAGCCCAATGTACTGATCATCACCAGCACCTACGGGGATGGCGAGATGCCGGACAACGCCCAGACGTTTTGGGAGATCCTCGCCTCTGACGCCGCCCCGCCGCTCAAGGACACCCGCTTTTCGGTGCTGGCCCTCGGCGATTCCAACTACACGAAATTCTGTCAGGCGGGCAAGGACTTTGACGCCCGCCTCGAAGCCCTCGGGGCCACCCGGCTGCACCCGCGCACCGACTGCGATGTGGACTACGACGAGCCCGCCGCCGCGTGGATGGAAGCGGTGCTCGCCACCCTGGCCGCCGCCCCGGCCGCAGCTCCCGCAGCTGAAACCGAAACGGAACCCGCCGCGCCGCTCTGGTCGAAAAAGAAACCCTATCCCGCCAAACTCCTCACCAACCGCCTGCTGAATACCGAAGGGTCCGGCAAGGAGGTCCGGCATTTTGAAATCGATCTCGGCGACTCCGGCCTGACCTATGAAGCAGGCGACGCCCTCGGTATCATGCCCTCCAATTGCCCCGCGCTGGTGGAGGAATGCCTCTCCCTGCTCGGAGCCAGCGGCGATGAACCCTGCGATGAGCTCACCCTGCACGCCGCCCTGCTCAGCCGGTATGATCTCCTCAAGCCCTCCCCGGAACTGCTGGCCCTTGCCGACCTGCCGGACCGCGAAGGTGAAAACCTGACCTCCTGGCTCTACGGCCGCGACGTGGCCGATGTGATCCGCGAATGTCCCGCCCCGCCTTCCACTGCGGCACTCCCCAAACTGCTGCGCAAACTGCAGCCCCGGCTTTATAGCATTTCCTCCAGCCCCAAAGCCCACGCCGGACAGGTCCATCTGACCGTCGGCGCGGTGCGCTATGACGCCCACGGCCGCAGCCGCAAGGGGGTCTGTTCCACCTTCCTCGCAGACCGGGCCCTCACGGCGGGAGTGCCGATTTATTTCCACAGCTCCCCCGGCTTCCGGCTCCCCGCGGACGGCAGCCGCCCGGTCATCATGGTCGGCCCGGGCACCGGCATCGCCCCCTTCCGCGCCTTCCTCTATGAACGCCAGGCCACCGGGGCCACCGGCGGCAACTGGCTCTTCTTTGGAGACCAGCACGAAGCCAGTGATTTCTACTACCGGGAGGAACTGGAGGCCCTGCAACAGACCGGGTGCCTGACCCACCTCGACACCGCCTTCTCCCGCGACCAGACGGCCAAGATTTATGTGCAGAACCGGATGCTGGAACGCTCCGCCGAACTCCATGCCTGGCTGGAAAAAGGAGCCCACTTCTACGTCTGCGGGGATGCCTCCCGGATGGCCAAGGACGTGGAGCGCGCCCTCCATCAAATCTATGAAACGGTCGGCCACCTCTCCCCCCAAGCCGCCGCCGCCGCCATCTCCCAACTCAAATCCGAAGGCCGCTACCAACGCGATGTTTACTGAGGGGTCCACCCCGGAGCCCTGCTGAAACCTGCCCAACGTCCCCTTCCCTGCCATGTCCTCCCGCACTTTTCCCCTCACCCAAATCGCCGGCCAACCCGTCACTCCGGTGCAGCAGCAATACCTTGACGGTTTTTTCGCCGGAATCGCCGCCCGTGGCCTCAGCTTCGGTGATGTGCAGGCCGATCCCGTGCCGGCTCCCGATGCCGTGGACGATGAGGACCTGACCATTGAGGAATCCATCAAGAAGGCCCTGAACCCGCTCGATTTCTATCCGAACATCCTCCAATACGCCGCCACCAATACACCGCCGGAGAAGGATGATATTTTCCGTTATAAATGGAGCGGCCTCTTTTACCTGTCGCCCATCAAAGGCGCCTTCATGGCCCGCCTGCGCATCCCTGGCGGCGTGCTGAAATCCTGGCAGCTCCGCGAGATTGCCCACACCGCCAAGGACCTCACCACCGGCTATTGCCAGATCACCACCCGCTCCAATCTCCAGGTCCGCCTGATCGAACCGAAAGACGCCCCGGAATTCCTCCGCCGCATCCAAAGTGTGGGACTGCACACCAAAGGCTCGGGGGCCGACAATATCCGCAACCTGACGATCGGCCCGGCCGCCGGTTTTGATCCGCATGAACTGATCGATACCCTGCCGCTGATCCAACAGCTCGGCCACTATATCCTGAGCACTCCGGAATTCTACGACCTCCCGCGGAAATTCAATATCGCCATCGACGGCGCGGGCGTGATAGGCTCGCTGGAAGACACCAACGACATCGGCCTGCGTGCGGTCAGGGTCGGGCCCAACAGCGAAGGGATTGCCCCCGGCATCTGGTTCCGGCTCGCGCTCGGCGGCGCCACCGGGCTGAAATCCTTTGCCGAAGATTGTGGCGTGCTGATTGCTCCGGAGCAGGCCGTGGAAGTCTGCGCGGCTCTGGTCAGGATCTTCATCCAGCACGGCAACCGCAGCGACCGCAAACGTGCCCGGCTCAAGTATCTGCTCGAGATAATGCCGCTGCCGGAATACCTCGCCGCCACCGAAAAGCTGCTCGGATGGACTCTCACCCGCGCCACTTCCGCGGTGGAATTGCGTCACACCATCCCCGCCATGCCGCATGCGCACATCGGGGACTATCCACAAAGCCAGCCCGGCCTGCGTTACCTCGGGGTCCATGTCCCGGTAGGCGAAATGACGCCGGACCAAATGATCGCGGTCGCCGGACTCGCCGAGGAGTATGGCCAGGGCGAGATCCGCCTGACCGTCTGGGAAAATTTCCTGCTGCCCCACGTCCCGGAGGCCCGCATCCCGGCCCTCAAAGCGGCGATGGAGGCTCTCGGGTTCCCCTGCCGCCAGTCCAACGTGCGCACCGGCTTCGTTGCCTGCACCGGCAACACTTACTGCAAATTCGCCGCCGCCAACACCAAGGGATCGGCGGTCGCCCTGATGGATTATCTTGACGCCACCGTGACCCTCCCGGAACCGGTCAATGTCCACGTCACCGGCTGCCCGCACTCCTGCGCCCAGCATTACATCGGCGACATCGGCCTGCTTGGTGCCAAAAATGCCGCCGGAGCGGAATCGTTCCACGTCTTCACCGGCGGCGGCTTTGGCAAACAAAAAGCCCTCGGCCGGCAGATCTTCCAGGCCCTCACCCTGGAGGAACTCAAACCCGCCCTCGCCGGCCTGCTCAACGGCTGGAGCAA
>JAYUWQ010000486.1:0-1676 GCA_043753485.1 bacterium | reverse complement strand
CGCTGATCGGCATGACGCCGCGGGGATGGCTGCTGACGCCGGTGGCGATGTGGCGGGGGCTGGTGCCCCGGCCGGTGGTTGGATCGAATCCACGCCAGCCCCCGTCGGGAAAATAGATTTCCATCCAGGCATGGGTGGATCCGCGTCCGGCCGCGGAGACCGCACTATCCAGATATCCGCTGACAAACCGGGCGGGCAGGCCGAGCGAGCGGGCCGCCTCCATGGCGAGGGTGGCCAGATCCCGGCAGGATCCGCTGCCCAGCTGCAGGGTGGCTGCGGGGCTTTGCACGCCCGGTTCCTCGCGCCGGCGGTAGGAAAGATGATCATGCACCGCCTGATTCAGCCACTGCGCGGTTTCCAGGGCGGTGCGGCGGACGGAAGCTGCAGGCAGGGTGCCAACCCATGCGGCGATGGTGGCCATTTCGTCCTCCCAGACCGGATGGCTGTAGGCCTCGGCGAGCCGGAGTTCCGTCTGCAGAAACGTCAGCGGCAGGGAAACCTCCGACGGGTGGGGGGGGGGCATGGCATCAATCCCCTCGTCCAGCTGTTCGAGGATGATTTCGTTCAGAATGGTCAACCGGTCGGCAGGTTCGGGAAGTTCTGCGTAAGCGACGTGATTGCCGTGCACATCCGTCAGCCAGGTCAGGTTGGCCGGGGGCGTGATGGACAGAGTGTGCGCGATCACCCTTGTGTAGTGCCCTTCGCGGGGCCGCAGCACGATGCGGTGCATCCCGAACTTCACCGGCGCGGTGTAGCGGTAGATGGTGCGGTGGTGGATGTGCAGTCGGCTCATCGCAGGGCAGGGGGATGGATCAGGCGGGCTCCAGGCTGGTGGCCGTGGCCTGCAACTGCTCAGGACTCATTTTTTGGTAGGAGGAATCAAGGGCGTGGCAGGACACTTCCTGACGGATGAGCAGCAAGGGTCCGAAAGCCGTGCAGACCGAACAGTCCGACGCATCCCGTCCGGTCCCGATCCTCACCACGCCGTCCGGCGAAGAGAGCCCGGTGGCGTCCCAGAAGAGCCAGCGCCCGCCAATCCAGGTTTCGAAGCAGGCATGAAAATCCTGGGGCTCCAAGGCATGGGCATAACCGGTAAAGTAACGCGCCGGCACATTCATGGCACGGCACAGGGCGATACCGAGATGGGCGAAATCCCGGCAGACTCCGGCGCGCTCCACGAGCGAATCGACTGCGGAGGTGCCGGCATTGGTGGAACCGCTGACATACGTCAGCCGGCTGGAAATCCAGTCCACCACGGCGCGGACCTTGGCCTCCGGGGACATTAGATGGCCGAACATATCATACGTCAGCCGGCCCAGCCGGTCTGACTGGCAATACCGGCTGGGATAAAGGTAGGGCAGGATAGCGGCTTCAAAGGAACCCGGCCCTTCGTCCACCAGAGTTCCCGCTGGGATGGCCTCCGCCTGCACGTCCACGGTGGCTTCATAGCGGATCGCGTAGAGGCCGGGTTGGGAAACCTGCAGCCGGTCAAACGGAGTTCCGGTCGCGCTGCAGATTTGGATCTGGTGTTCGATTCCGGGGGGGAGCTGCAGGTTTTCATGGGCCAGGCTCTGGCCGGAACCCTGACGGGCCCGGATGCTCAGGAGAAACGTCACTGGGACGGTGACTTCATACTCCAAAAGGGCAGTGACGGCGAAGGTCATAATGAATAGGAA
>JAYUWQ010000485.1:0-10913 GCA_043753485.1 bacterium | reverse complement strand
ACTGATCACCGCATCGGCCTTTTCCAGATAATCCGGACGTCCCAGCAGGTGACTGAGCCGGACCAGGTTCTGCGCCGAAACCGCCGTGGGAGAAAATTCACTGCCCTCATCCACGGATTTCATGCGGTTGAACATCAGAGGTTGCAGCGGTCCATCAAAAAATCCTCCATCTTCCTTGTCCCAGAGCAATTCGATCTGTTTATCCTGCAATTCTGTGGCGGTGCGCAGCCACGGAATGTCACCCGTCGCCTCATACAGCTCCAACAAACCGCGGATCACTTGCGCGTAGTCTTCCGCATAACCCGGCGCGGACGAGGGAGCGTCGAGGAACGCATGGATCAGCGAGCCATCCTCCTTCCGCAGCCGCTTCAGGATGAATTGCGCCGCCTTCACCGCCCGGTCCTTCAGGGCAGGATCATCAAAAACCCAGGCGGCCCGCGCCAGGGCCGCGATCATGGTGCCATTCCAACTGGCCAGCACCTTGTCATCCAACAAGGGCCGCGGACGTTTTTGGCGGGCGGCGAGGAGTTGTTGGTGCGCCTGGGTCAGGATACGGTTCACCTCCCCGACCGGCAGCCCGGACTCCTTCACCACCTCAGCGATGGGACGTTCCTGCCGGAGCAAATTAGCGCCGGGGAAACGGCCCCGTCCCGGCGAATCAATCGGGAGGTTCCCGCGCTCGTCCAAGCCGTAGGCAAGCTTCAGCACGGGCATGGCACCGGCGCCGGCCGCCTGTTCGATCTCGGGCATCTGCCACAGATAAAACGCCCCCTCGGTCAGTTTCGATCCTCCCGTCACCGATGGGCTGCTGGAACCTTCCGCGCAATAAAACCCGCCCTCCGGATGCCCCAGTTGGGTCTCTGCGTAACGCAAGGTCGCCCGTGCGGCATCCGCATATTCCGCCTTCCCGGCGCTCAGGGCCGCATCGACCAGGGTCTGTGCCAGGAAGCCCTGATCATATGCCATTTTTTCAAATTGGGGCACCGCCCAATAGACGTCGTTGCTGTAGCGGTGGATTCCCCCGCCCAACAGGTCATATATGCCGCCTTTGAGAATCGCGTCGAGGGTCGTCTGCAGCATCTCCCGGGCTTCCCGGGAACGGCCCATCCGGTCGGCCCCCAGCCGGCCTGCATAACACATGAGATAATTCAAGGCCTGCGGCTGGGCAAATTTGGGAGCCGTGCTGAACCCGCCATTCACCGGATCATAGATGGCGCGCAGTTTATCAAAAGCCCCGGCCAGAGCCGTCGGCTGGATCGGCGTTCCGGTGCCTTTCCACAGTTTCTGGTATTGTTTCAGATAGTCCTTGGCGACCAACTCCGCCTGTTGTTCCACATAGGCGGGGTCTTTGGCAAATTCGTTGGCGATCAATTCGATGGTGGACTGCCACGACGGACTGCTGGTCTCGCCCCTGGCGGGAAAATAGACGCCGCTGAAGACCGGCAGGCCCTCCGGAGTCAGCCACAGGTGGAGCGGCCAGCCGGATTGCTTGTTTTTCCACAACTGATAGTTCAGGTAGCTGTTATTGACATCCGGACGCTCCTCGCGGTCCACCAGCACGTTGATGTAATGACGGTTCATGAAGCGGGCCACCGCCGGGTCCATGAACGATTCCTCCTGCATTTTCTGCGACCACGGGCAACTGGTGTAGCCGATCGAAATCAGGACCGGCTTTTGCGCGGCTTTGGCTTTGATGAACGCCTCCTCGCCCCATGGATACCAGTCCACCGGGTCCTGGGCATGCCGCCTCAGGAAGGTGGACTGTTCACCCGACAACCGGCTGGCGGTGCCTGCCGCCGGCAATGGTCCGGTTTCCGTCGCCACCTTCACTTCCGTGCGTTTTGAAGCACTGCCGGTCTCGGGCTGGCCGCAGGAGGTCAAGGCGAGCAGCACCAGCCCCAGAGAGCCACCCAGGCGGAGGCGATGGAAAAAATCGTTGGAACAGACAGATAAAGACATGATCAGGAACAAAAACCAGCAGAGGCGCCCGATGGGCGGACGGGCGGGAGAATCAGCCGGAAGACCCCTCCGCGCAATCTCTTTCAGAAGTCAACTCCGGCACCTCCGATTGTGTCAAATCCTCAACTTGAAGGCCCGACCGGCCTCGCTCAGGATGCTGTCATGATCATCCCCCCCTGTGTCCGGGTTCTCACCACCGCCGCAACTGCGAGTCTTTTGCTGGCCTGTTCCGCCCCGGCCCGCCCGGCCCTGCCCTCCAGTGGCTGGACGATTGAAAAAAAGGCGGAACGCTGGAAACTGGAAGGATTCGAGGCCAACCTTGATCTCAGCGGCATCGCGTCCGTGGATGGCAAAAATGTCCTGATCGGCAGCGACGAATTGATCGCCGCCCAGCCCGGCCTGATCGACAAGGCCACCAATCTGATCAAAGCCGGCGAGCTCATCCCCCTGATGGCCAATCCTTCCGGGAAGAAAATGGAAATCGACATCGAGGGCATTGCCGCTTCCCAGGCCGATCATTGTTATTTCGTGACGGGTTCCCACGGCGTGGGCAAAAAGCAGGGCGATTTTGATGCGGCCCGCGCCTCGGTTTTCAAAGTGCCCTGCGATCCTGCCACCGGAGCCATCCTGCCGGCTGGTATCCAGCGGGTCAGCCTGATGCCCTGGCTGGAACAAAGCGAAGCCTTCCGCGAGTATGTTAAAAAACCGCTGCAACTGAATGGCTTCAACATCGAAGGGCTCACCTTCCGCGAGAAAAAACTCTACTTCGGCGTGCGCGGCCCCAATGTGCAGGGCAACACCTTTGTGATTGAAACAACCCCAGCCTCCCTGTTTGGCGGGGCTCCGCCGGAGTGCAAGGTCCATCCCTTGCCGGTAGGTGAGGCCCGGGGCATCCGGGAACTGGCCGCCGTGCGTGACGGCTTCATCATCATCACCGGCAATGCCAGCGCCGAGGCCACCAAAAAATTCCCCGTCTCCCAAACCCGGATGGCCGACAAGGTGTTCGACGTGTTCCTCTGGAAACCCGGTCAGGAGCCGGCGCTGTTCTCCATCGGCGTCCTCCCCCGCCCCCTCGAAAAAGCCGAGGGCATGCTGGTGCTGGAAGATGCCCCGGCCCATGTTGACCTGCTGGTGCTTTTTGATGGAGCCCCGGACGGTGGACCGCAGACCTACCGCCTCACCCGCCCCTGACCCCCAGGCACTCCATGAAAAGACTAACCCTGATCCGTCATGCCAAATCGAGTCACAATCTCCCGCTGGTTCAGGACTTCCACCGGCCCCTCAACGACCGGGGCCTGCGTGATGCTCCCCTGATCGGAAAGCATTTAAAAAAGGTCCACCATTTCGCGCCCGATGGCCTGATCACCAGCCCCGCCGAGCGGGCCCGGACCACCGCCTCCCTCATTGCGGGCGAAATCGGCTTTCCCGCCGCGGAATTGCAGGAGGAACCCCGCATCTACGAAGCGCCTCTGCGCGACCTGACCGCCGTGGTGCGCCACCTTCCGGATACCCTCCAGCACGCTGTCCTCGTGGGCCACAATCCCGGATTGGAACTCCTCGCCAACTGGGTCTGCGGCCCGCAGACCATCACCCAGCTGCGCACCGGCGGCGTGGTGATGATGGAACTGACGATCGGATCGTGGTCCGAAGCAGAACCGGGCTGCGGATCGCTCCTGACTTATTTTTACCCTGCCCAGATCGGCGGGGGCAAGGAAGCCGTATGACCCATCAGGCAACCCTGATCCTGGGCGGGCAAACCCTGCAGCTGCTTCCGGAACGCTGTGCTTTTTGGCAGGAAGCCGGGGTCCTGCTGCTGGCGGATCTGCACCTTGGCAAGGCCGCGCATCTGCGGCATCACGGCATGGCCATTCCCGAAGGACATACCGCGGATGATCTCACACGGCTCTCCCTTGTGCTGGACCGCACGCAGGCACGCGAAGTCATCATCTGCGGGGACTTTTTCCACGCCCCCACCGCCCAGTCCCCCGCCGTCCTCGATTTGGTGGAACAATGGCGTGCCTCGCATCCGGACGTGCACGTCTCGCTGGTCACCGGGAATCACGACCGCGGCCGCGCCCTGCCCCCGCCGCGCTGTGGAATCGGATTGGCCGGCCCCTCCGTGTGGCGCGCCCCCTTCCATCTGATCCACGATCCCGCCGAAGCCATCGCGGGCCGGATCACCATCAGCGGACATCTGCATCCCATGGCCGCCCTGTCTGGCGGGCGTGGGGCTTCCCTGCGGGCCCCTTGTTTTTGGTGGCAGGCCCACCAGTCCTGCCTCGTCCTGCCAGGGTTTGGCAGCTTTACCGCCGGTGTCGCCATCCAACCGGATCCAGCCGACACCCTGCATGTGATCAGCGGGAACTTTGTCGTCGCGGTGCCCTCCAGCGTTTGCCGCCCGGCCCCGCCACGCCGCGCCCGGCCCCGCCAGACGACTATCGGTTATACAAAACAGATTGCCGCGCTGCCGCCTCCGGATGGGGAATGACATCCACCATCACCTTGGGCTGCTGCCCCCCGCCGCCGAAGGTCACCCCCCGCAGCGGCGAAACATCGGAAAAATCCCGGCCCCGTGCCAGCCGCAGATGCCGGGGACCGGGAATGCAGTTGTTGGTAGGATCGAAATCCACCCATCCGGTTCCCGGGCAGTACACCGAAATCCAGGCATGGGACGCATCCGCCCCCACCAGCCGCGGTTTTCCGGGCGGAGGCGCCGTCTCCAGATAACCACTCACATACCTCACCGCCAATCCCAGCGACCGCAGGCTGGCAATCGCAAGGTGCGCAAAATCCTGACAAACTCCCCGCCTTTTTTTCAGCACCGTCTCCACCGGCGTGGAAACCGTGGTTGCCGTGGGATCAAACTTGAAATCCCGGAAGATCCGGCCCGTCAGATCGCGTGCAGCTGACAACAGCGGACATCCCGGGGTAAAGCTCAGCCGCGCATAATCCGCGAGGGCATCGCTCACCGGCACCTGCAGGGTGGGAAACCGGAACGGCTGCGCTTCGAGATGCACCGCCGCCGAATCCTCGGCCAGCAGATCCACCACCTCCTCCCACGGCGGCGACGCCTCCAGATCGGTCACCACCCCATCCGAAGTTTCCACCAAACTCACCGCCTCCACCGTCAACTTCCCATAAGCCGCCTGCTGCGCAAAAAACGTAAAGGCATTCCCGAACGCATCCACCCGCTCCACCCTCACCCCCGGCACCGGATCAATCGTCAGTTCATGGCTCAGGCACTGCTGCCCGGCATCCTGCAAGGGCCGCAGCCGCGCCAGATGATGCGACTCCGCCACCTTATCCGGATAATCATAAACCGTGCGATGCCTGACCAGATACTGCATCCTTCACCCTGCACCAACCCTCCCCCGCATAAAGGCGAAAAACGGTCGGATGTCTCCGTCCTGGTTCGGCTTCCTCTGCTCGGTTTGGCAAATTCCACGTGGGCGGCCTCCGGTCAGAGGTTAGGAAAGAACCCGCAGGACCCAGCGAATCCAAACGGTCGCCCGGCTCATCATGGAGGCGGGAGCAGATTCCTTCCGGGGGAGCACCAGGAGACCGGAGGAAGGCGGGGAGAAGGGGATCCCCGGCTGGGTGGGCATCCCTGAATTCTCAGGACAGAGCTTGACCCAGGGTGGTTCCACCACTCACAAATCCTGGATCCGGGGGGCCCCCACCTCCCTTCACCTCCCTCCCGCCCTCCATCGGAACCAGCGGAACTCCTTGAGGGTTGCCGCCCGGTCAGGCTCTCGCTCCGTGACAATGTTCATCGGGTACATGGGCATCTTCCCCGTCGGGCACCCAGACCACTCCGTCATCAGCCTCCAGCTCAGCCAGACGTTCCCGCTGTTGAAAAGCACCGCCACCCGCGGCCGGCCGACTGCCGGGGTGAAGCGATGGTGATGCCCAAGTCAGGCTTGGTGAAACCCGTCTGCGGCGCACCTATCCGGCCGGTCCATGCTGGAGCTGGTGGAGGCGGAATAACCCTGACCCCGGCGGCAGACAGCGAAGCTGAAGCCCCCGGAAATAGCCGATGCGGGGGATGGACCGCGATCGGTCTGGGGAGGTGTCAACCCCTGCGGGAAATTTTATCTCCCAATTTGACATTTAGTATTGTAATTATATTCAGTATGGTTTATATTCATTGGTAGTTGTTTTCATGAGGGCCTTCTTCCCTGTCGCGCTAGTCTTCAATGCGCTGCTGATGAGTGGATCAGCAATATTGGAATGACTCGCCGCCGGGCGGGCACAATTGGAGACACCCGGCCCCCCCCCTTCCTCTTTGCCGCGCAGGCCGTCAGCGGTTGGCCAAGGTCTGTCGGGATTTCAGCGGCTCCGCGCCATTCAAGCCCCAGCCGGGAACGGGGAGAAGGCGTTGGACCGGGAGCCGAATTCTCCAGTGCTTGCCCCGGAGTTGCCGCCCGCTCAATTGCCTGCCCGCCTCCAGTGGCGGCCAGCGAAGCGGAGGTATTGCTGCCAGTCGGAGTCCGTCAGGTCGTGCTGGCCGGATCGGAGATGATAGCCGATGGTGCCGCCGACCGGGTGGTCCGCTTCCGGCAGCTACGTCACGCCGAGGCCTCCGGCGTTGAGCAGGCGGTAAACCGGTTCCGCATGCACCGCGGCTAGAAATTCCCCGCGGGGATCGGCCCAACGGTCCTCCACCGCGCTGGCGATGTAAACCGGCCGCGGTTCCGCACTGGCCAGGTCGAACAAGTGCAACCCGACAAAGACCGGCACCGGTCCACTGGGGCGGTTCGGGAGGATCAGTGCGAAGGTGAGATCGCCGCGTCCGTCACCGGGCGGCCATCCTCCATCCGGAGTGTGTGTTGGCTGAACGGTCACGCCTGGCTGGTCGCCGCCAGGCGGACAGACCGCCCGGAAACGGCCATGCCTCCGACCTTTGTCCAATATCACTTTTACTGTGGCGTGGCAGGATGGGGATGTTTCGCCATCTCTATCTGCTCCACCATGCACCCATCCGCCATCTCTCCGGAATCCGTCATCCCATGCCCCGGCTCCGCGCCGAGCCGTCTCCTGCCCCGTTTCCTCCTTCTGGGGGTGGGCGCGCTGGCCGGGATCCTCACCGCCTGCAGCGGGGACAAGCCCAAACCAGGGGCAGACACCTCCGCCGCCCCAACCGCGCCCGCGCCAGCCTCCGTGACCTCAGCGGGGGGCGCGCCCATCGCTGCTCCGGCCCCGGCTCCGGTCACCGATCCGTCAGCCGCCCTCGCCAATGCGATGTCCACGCCCGCCCGCGCGGCGGAGACCTTTTAGCGCATGAAGCTGGAGCTGAAGATTGATGGGCTGCCCCAGGAATGGCAACTAGCGAACCTCACCGCGTTAATCACCCCGGAACTGAACCGGGTCTTTGACAAGGCGAGCTTCACCCAGGCCGCCTTCATTATTAACAAAAAAGAGGGCAAGCCGCCATGGATCGAAGGCGACCTGTTTTCCAGCCTCTTTGAGGGAGTGACGACCTTCAAAACCGGCGCGGCCTCCCTCACCGGCACCACCGCCGAAGTGCCCCTCGCCCTGACCTACACCGCCAACGGCCAAACCACCCAGTGGACCGACCACCTGATCCTCAAGCAGGCCCCGGGCGGCGGTTGGCTGGTCGATGACCTCCGCTATGGCGGCACTTGGGACACCGCCGCCCGCGGCACCCTGCGCCAGCGCCTGACCCCGCCAAATCCCTGACTGGCTGAACTTCCTCGTAAAGGGACTCGCGCAAATCAACCAGGAACCACCATTTGAAAGTGGAATTGGCTTGCAGCTTTTCCACCGAATGCCAGATGGCGGTATGCAATTGTCCGGAAAGGTATGTGTCGTTTGCCATGATAAGATTTTCCTGCAATCGGAAGGGACCTGGTGTGGCAGGTGTGAGGCGGGTTTTCATTCGGATTGTTGGAAGGAGAATACGCCCTGCCCTGAATGCGGCACCCTGCTTGAACCACCGGGCAAGCAATTTGTGAGGTCGTCGCAGTGCCCTGAATGCGGCAAGCCATCCGGGCCTGCATGTGATAATTGTCCCAACTGTGGCGCTTCAACCTGTTGGGACACTCAGGAGCTATATCAGGAACGGAAGCAGCGGGTGAATTCATATGGACGGGCCCAGGTCCGGCTTGGCGTGCTGGAATTTGCGGCATCGCTCATTTTTCTTCTGATCTTGTTCGGCGTGTTTTCGGTGGTCATCGCCTTTGTGGCGATGCCGGATGCGGTTCTCCGATTCCGCCGGGGACGCAGAGCCATGGCATTCAAATAAAATTCCCGGTTCAGGGACCAGCGCAAGGTTCTCCTTGGACAAACGCGCCTCGCTCTTCTCCCGCGTCCGCTCGAAACGGTGATTTCATTGCTTCTGATGGAGTTCCCCACCTTCCGACGGCATCTCCCGCGCCGGGTGGCGGCAGGTCACCCTTCACCAAGCGGACTGGCGGAAGGTGGACCGTGAGGATCAGGCCGCGCGGGATGCCGTCTCATCGGCGCAAGTGGCCGTTGAGACTGGATGGGATTTTTCCCTCCCCTTCCCCATCCATCGTCTCGAGGATAATCTCCTCGGAGCCCCGCCCATGGCCGCCGTGGGGGAAAATCTGGTCGCCTGCGCCCCCGCCTACGTCCCTTCCGATAAACTCGAGCGACTCATCTTCGTCGTCAGCCCCCGCAGCGAACCCATGACCACCGGACTCTACTGGTATTTGCATTACCGGCGCGGCACCGGCGACCTAAGCCAGATCGCCGTAATTGCTTTGCATACCTGGTAAATTGCTCTGTCGCCTGCCATCAGAGGCCCTGAGCACACCGCAAATTGCGAAGTGCCTTATTTTTTGCGTACCGCAGGCCACTCTGAAAGATGCCGCATTTTGCAGGGCAACGAAGGACTACAAACCGCAAAAAACGCTGATAAGGGCCGCCATAATACATCTCCCCACGGGTAGAAGGAGGTCTGGCATGAAACCCGCAAAGAGCTTTGGAGCAAAATAGCCCCCACCCCCTCTTTTTTATGAAAAACCAAAATTCCCCCGGCCTCATCCGTCTGGCGCAACTCAGTGCGCCTTTGTTATTACTGATGTTCTCTCCGCTCCCCCTGGTGGCGCAGGAAGCCCCTCCAGAGCAAGCCAACAAAGAGGCTCGTCGTGCACAAGCCGACAAAGAGGCTCGTCGTGCACAAGCCAAGGAAGCAGCGCGTCGTGAGCAGGCCAAGGAAGCAGCGCGTCGTGAGCAGCAGGCCGAAAAAGCCAAGCCACCCACAGCAGCGAAGGGCGGGGAGGAAATTTCACCGGCTCCGCGCGAGGCAAATCGGGATCCGGAGCGCACCGCTGCTGCACCCGAACGTGGCGCTGGTGCCCCGGGAAGACCTGCCGTTTCCGAACAGGAAAGGGGTGGGGCTTCAGATTCATCCAAGGCAGAATCAAGTCAGCCGGACCGGAGCCGTCGGCCCAATCGTGGCCAGCCTGATCCGTCTGCATCGGACCGGGGAGACAATCCGCCAGCGACTGGTGATTCCGCTCCGGGAAGGCCCGGCCGCCCTCCCCGCGCGGAACGTGCGGATGACACTTACGACGCGAAAAAGGCCCGCGAGCGGTCCAGCGAAGGCTCCGGGACCAATTCCCCTCCGCCACGCGCCGGGACTCCGCCCACCCTCCCGGGGCAAGATGGCCCGGGACGCAGAGGCGACGATAAAGTAAATCGTGGCGGGCGCGCCACTGCCGATCCCGCAACTCCTGACAGAAGCCCCGGCAGGCCACCCGTCGCGGAATCGCCGGATGTCACCCCGCCCACGCCGCGCCGCGCCGCTGCTCCGGAAACCACTCCCCCCGGAGCGCAGCCCCCGCGTGAAAATGGACGACCACCCCGTGCCGAAAGAGCCGGGGAGGCTAACAAGGAAGAGAAGCCCAAAGTCCGGCCAGAGGGCAGTCCTCCCCGGAATCCTGCCGCGCGCCCAGGTGATCAGGAACCACGCCCCGGAAAAGGGAATAATCAGGTGCCTTCCAAGCCCGGCAAGCCGGATGCTGACGGTAACAAACCCGGCACAGTGCCCCCCGCACCACCAGTCCCTGGTGCCCCCAATCCGACCCCACCGGTCCCCCTTCCAAATCCCCCCATCCCTACGCCACCGGATCCGACTCCCCCAATGCCCACTCCGCCTGCGCCAACGCCGCCGGACCCTACCCCGCCCGTCCCTCTTCCGAATCCACCAGTGCCCACGCCGCCGGTGCCGACTCCGCCGGTTCCCACACCCCCGGTTCCCAAACCCCCGGTCCCAACCCCTCAAGTTCCCACTCCAGGAGTCGATGATTCTGCCAAACCTGCCACTCCAGGAACGCCTCCGGCCGGAGACGCAGAAGTCCCCAAAGCGCGCCGCGGTGATGACAAAGGTCCTAATCGTCCAAACGATGCTCCCGCCGATCCCCCCAGCGGAGAGAAAGCCGAAAAGATGAGAAAACCGGGCCAAGCTCCTGCCAGCCCGGACAGCCAGGCCAAACCGCCCGCAGCGGATCCCGCCGCAGTGCCTCCCGGGGATCCCCGCACTCCCCGCGAGACCACCCCAAACAGAGGAGACCGGGCCCCGCGGGAACGCGGTGAGCGGCCCGGGGAAGCTGTCCCCGTGCGCCCCGCAGACATAGTGACACTCCCGGAAGTCAGGCAGGCGGAAACCGAAGTGCGGGAAACCACCCGTAAAATCGAGCGGGACCTCCGCAAAACGGAAATAAAAGGTGCGGAGCAGGCTCAGGACGTTATCAACCAGATCCTCGGAGCTGGAAGCGCCATCTCCCGCGCCGAGATAGTCCGCGAAGAACGGGTGCGCCCGCGTCTTGATGCCACCCGCAGCCGCCACGGCGGACGCGAAGCCTATTCGGTCGCCCCTCCTGCCCAAAGAATGGAAGCCGTGCAGTATTTCCAACGGCGTCTGCGGGGCGAGGCGATGGATGCGCCTCCTCCAGCCTTCTTCCAGC
>JAYUWQ010000484.1:0-10919 GCA_043753485.1 bacterium | reverse complement strand
AGAAATGGACGGCCCACCTGATTGCGGCGGATCCGGAAAACCCGTTGGGATACCATTACCAGGCGCGGTTGGCCGTAGCCATGGGGGACCCTGCGATGGCGAGATCTGCGCTGGAGTTGGCCTTGCAGGCGAAAGGGAAGATCAATCACTACCTGCGGGAGCGGATGATCGGTGCCAAAGAAGGCTTGTTGGCCAGCGGAGCTTCGTTGAAGGATACTTACTTTCTTTCAACGGTCGCCCCGATGGCGAAAGCATCGGAAGGCCTCATGGCCCTCTATGGGCTGAACGTGTTTTTCGTCGATCAGTTGAAGGAAATGAAGGCCCCGGGACGGGAAACGGAATATCAGGAATTGGCCGCGCTGGGCCTGCGGCTGGCCGAACAACAACGGTTCACGGAATCCCCCTCCCTGATGAATGAATTGCTGGCGCAGGGGCAGCGGATGAAGTTCCTGAAGGAACTGGATCCGGAAACCGAAATCGCCAATTCCGGCCGGAGTGTTGCGGAGGAACTGGTGGTCGCTGCCGCCGAAGGGAAATCGCTTTCCAAGCTCCTGAAAGAGGCAGTCCCAGCCGAACAATACCTCGAAACCGCCCCGATCGAAGTGCAGGGTCAATATTCAGACCGCATGATGATGGACGGCGAGATGGCGGCGCTGCGATACTTGCTGGAAGCGATGGCCAAAGCGAATCCGTGAAGCCGGATCCTGCGTTCCCCGATCGGGCTTTTATCCTGCCCTCAGTTCAGCCCCCCCGGAGCATTGGGGGTGGTTTCCCCGGCTGCCCCAGGGTTGCCGGGGCGGATTGCAAATCCGCGCTCCGTTTGTTTGAGCCGCAGCTTGCCAAGCCGTCCGGGGAACGCTAGTCCTCCCGCATGACACGCCGGAGCATTGCAGGAATTTTCTCGGGACTTCTTTTGCTGGGGGGTCTGGTGTGGTGGTGGAACCCGGTGCAGCAGGACCCGGCGGGGGCCTGGCCCGCCCCAAAGCCAGTAGTTCAGCAACCGGCGGCAACTGTTACCCCAGCACCCGCCATCACCGAAGCCCTGCCAACCTTCGGCACCGAGGCCTTCAATAAACTGGCCAAGGAACGCGGCGCAGCTTGGATGGCCAGCCGGAACCGCGATGCCGTCAGCCTGCTGGCGATGTGGGACATGACGGGGGATGAAGCCATCCTGCGGGAAGCAGCCGAGAAGTTTCCCGGAAATCCCCAGGTGTGCTTGGCGATGCTTGGGATTGTTTTCGAAACAGAGGGCAACGAGGCGGAGCGTAAAAAATGGACGGCTCATCTGATCGCGGCTGATCCCGAAAATCCGTTGGGATATTATTTTCAAGCTAGGCTGGCGCAGGCCGCTGGCGACCGCGCTGGTGTGATCGCCGCATTGGAGACGGCTATCGGAAAGAAAGGCCGGATCGATCATTACCTGCGGGAACGGATGGTAGGGGCCAAGGAAGGGCTGTTGGCCAGCGGAGTGCCGCTCAAGGAAACTTATTTCTTCTCTTTAGCTGGACCGATGGCCAAAGTCTCAGTTGGAGTTTATCAAACGGGAGAACTTTTGAGATTCTTCAAGACGGAATTAGCGGCAACGAAATTGCCGGGAAGAGAAGCGGAATTTCAGGAACTAGCGGCGCTCGGATTGCGTTTTGCCGAGAAACAGCGGCTGTCGGAATCCCCATCAATGATGACGGAATTGATTGCTCAAAGTTGGAAAGTAAAATTTTTGAAGGATCTGGATCCGGAAACCGAAATCGACAATTCGGGCCGCAGCGTCGCAGAGGAACTGGCAGTAGCTGCCGCCGAAAAAGATACGCTTTCCAAGCTGATGAAGGAAGTGACCCCGGCTCAGCAGTATTTGCTAACCGCCCCGATCGAAGTGCAGGGTCAATATGCGGACCGCATGATGATGGATGGAGAGATGGCGGCAGTGCGATACTTGCTGGAGGCGAAGGCCAAGGCGAATCCGTGAGGCGGGATCCTGCGTTCTCCGGATTTGATTTTCATCCGGCCCGTAGTCCGGCCATCGCGGCCCCGGCGGCGTGATGCATGACCTCGGAAGCGAGGCCCGGCTCCTCCCAACCAGTGGACTGGTGATAAAGCTCGGCGCCCCGGCCCAGCACCCACGATCCCAGAGCGGCGGCCTCGTAAAGCGGCATGCCCTGCGCAATGAAGGTGGTCAAAAATCCAGTCAGGACATCGCCCATACCGCCCCGCGCCATCAACGGATGCCCGGTGGCGTTCCACACCGCCGGTCGGCCACTTTCGATCACAAAGGACCGCGCACTCTTCGCCAGCAAGGTCACGCCCCATGCCTCCACCAGCGCAGCCGCCTGCTCCCGCCGGGGCCGGTCCGCCCACTCCGGTTTCCAGGCACCCACCAGCCGTGCCAACTCGCCCGGATGCGGCGTGAGCAGCCTCGGCCCGGCAAAGGCAACCGCTCCGCGGCCTGACCATGGTCCGGCGGCCAGCGCATTCAGGGCATCGGCATCCACCACCACCGGGCGCGGATCATGCAGCAGCAATTCTGTCAGCAACGGCAGCGGAGCCTGCCCCATGCCGGGTCCGATTCCCAGCGCATCGAGGGGAAACTCCCGCACTTCCTGGCAGGATGACACCGCCCGCACCATCACCTCCGGCGGGCAGCTGGCGGCCAGAATATCATAGACATGGTGAGGGCAAAACAGGGTCACCGATCCGCCGCCCATCCGGACCGCGGCGGTGGACGCCAGCCGGGCTGCTCCGGTCAGTCCCGCCGACCCCGCCACAATCCCGATCCGGCCTCCCTGGCCTTTATGTTTGGCAAAGGCCGGACGCGGCACCAGCCGGGACCGCAATCCGGCGGCGGTCACCAAAACATCCCGCTCCTTCATTCCGGCCGGGCCGGGCAGACCTGTCAGCGGCACCACGATCAAACGCCCCACGAAGCCCGCCGCGTCATCGGTGAATAGCAAATCCTTCGGCCAGCCCAGGGTGATGGTCACATCGGCGACCACCGGCCCGGGATCGCTTCCCAGACCACTCGGCAAGTCGACCGCCACGGTCACCGCATGTTCCTGCTGCCGCAGCGCATTCAATGCCGTTACTGCATGGGCGGCTTCCCCGCGCAGGGGTCCCTCCACTCCAATTCCCAGCAGTCCATCCACCAGCAACAACGGACGTCCCGGCGGCACGGCGATGGCGTCCACGGCCGCGAAGGTTACCCGTTCCCGCACTGCCGCGAGTTGGAGCGCTGCCAAAGGCCGCAGGGTCTCCTCCGGCCAGGCCAGCCGCAACTCCACCTGCCAGCCCGCCTGCAGCAAGTGTCCAGCGAGCACAAAAGCATCGCCGGCATTGTGCCCCTTGCCGGCAAAAACCACCGCCACCCCGGGAACCGGCCAGCATTCCCTGACATATTTTGCAAGCCCGGCCCCGGCCTCCTCCATCAAGGTCTGCTCCGCGATGCCCGCGGCAAAAGCACGCGCCTCCGACTCACGCATTTCGGCGCTAGTGACCAAACAGGGAAATCCGGGTGGTGGCGGGAAGTCGGACATGGCACACCTTGCCTCCGGATCGCCCGGCCCGCCAGGCAGGAATCCGTCTGCTCAGGCCCGCGCGAAGCTGGCCAGATTCCACTCGGGCAGGCCACATTCGCGGGCGAGCACGTTGAATTCCCCAATCTCGGCTTCGCTGAACAGCAATCCTCCGGCCGCAGCACTGGCCGCCGCCGCTTTGGCTTCAGGCTGGCCGGGCAGCGTGCAGGTTTCGTTGCCGTGGCCAAACAAATCAGCCAGCACCGCCTTCAGGTTTTCGGTTTGGCTGCGGCCTTTGGCAAAAAGCCCGCTGCTGAGGGCGTCCGGGTGTATCACCGAAAAATAGAAACAACAGGACCGTTTTTCACCCTGCGGAATCGGCCGGCTGCGCAGGGTCGGCAGCGATCCGCCAATCAGACCGGCCACCAACTCATTGATCAGCGCCAGTCCATAACCCTTGTGGGCTCCGAAGGGAACCAGGGCAGCCACCTTGTTGGGGTCGGTGGTGGGCTTTCCTTCCGCATCCACGGCAGCATTGGGCGGGAGTTCCTTGCCTTCGCGTTTGAGCTGCTGCACGCGGCCCATCGCCACGGTGCTGGTCGCCCAATCAATCACCACCGGGTAACCGAGGGCCTCGGTGGTGGGAAATCCCCAACTGTGCGGATTCGTGCCCAGGGTGGGGAATTTTCCGCCAAAAGGCACCACCTCGGCGAGGGCGGCGGTGCAGTTGGTGTAGGCAATATACCCACGCTTCGCCGCATCCATGACGTAACCCCCGCCCCACAAATAGTGGAAGGCATTGTCCACACTCACCTGCCCGATGCCATATTGATCCGCCAGCCGGATTGCTTCCTCCATCGCCGCAAACGCGGTGGATTGTCCGAGCTTCAGATTGGCATTCCAGATCTTCGAGGCGGCAAACCGGGACGGGATTTCCTCAATCTCCGCGCCCGGCACACAGCCCCCCGCTTTGCTGCCAAAGTGCTCGTCGAGGTGCAGGGCTTTGATGCCATTGTGGGTCCGGATGCCGTGGGTGCTGGCCATCTCGCAAAAACGCGCGGCATCGGCAGCCTCGGCGGCGGTGTAGCCCCGGTGTTGATAGGCGGCGGCGATGAGATCACGGTGCAAGGCAGGGGGAACGACGTAAAATCCGGAGTCTGGCATAGGCTGCCTGCCGTAGGCGGATTTCACCAGCGTGCAAGGCGGCATCGTTTCCGCCCCGGCGGGCGTTCCTGAAACTTGAAAGGAAGCCGCCGGCTCCGCCGTCATTCTCTTTGGCCCCCGGCACGCGATCCGCTCCGGTTTTCCCGATCCCCCTAATCCTTCCCTATAAGACATGTCCCAGGAATTTTCCCGCCGCCGTTTCCTCCGCGGTCTCGGCACGCTCATGGCCCTGCCTGCCCTCGAAGCCACCGCTCCTTTTGCCGCACGGGCGGCTGCGGTGAAAACCGGAGCTGCCGGCTCACTGCCCCTGCGCATGGCGTTTGTTTACACGCCCAACGGCAAGAACATGGCACACTGGACCCCCGGGAAGGATGGCTCCAGTTACGACCTCAGCCCCACCCTGGCTCCGCTCAAGGACCTGCAATCGGAATTCCAAGTCATCTCCGGCCTGAAACACGAAAAGGCCCGGGCCAACGGCGATGGCGGCGGAGACCACGCCCGCGCCAACGCCAGCTTCCTGACCGGCGTGCAGGCGCGCAAAACCGCCGGGGCCGATATCCGGAACGGGATCTCGATCGACCAGGTGGCCGCCAATGACATCGGCCAGCTCACCCGCCTGCCTTCCCTGGAACTGAGCTGCGACGAAGCCCGCCGGGCCGGGAACTGCGACAGCGGTTATTCCTGTTCCTATCAATTCAATCTGGCCTGGAAAAGCGAGACCACCCCGCTCGCTCCCGAGCGCGATCCCAAATTGGCCTTCGAGCGCCTGTTCGGCAGCGGTGGCGGCGGCAGCGAAGAGGATGCCGCCCGCGCTAAACGCGAATTCTTCAACAAGAGTGTGCTCGATTTTGTGATGGAGGATGCCCGCTCCCTGCAAAAACACCTCGGTTACACCGACAAGCAAAAATTGGATGAGTATCTCTCCTCCGTCCGCGACATTGAGCGCCGCCTCACCAGTGCTGACCAATTTTCCAAGTCCATGCCGGACTACAAAAAACCGACCGGCATCCCGGAAAGTTATCAGGAACACATCCGCCTCATGTTCGACCTTCAGGTGCTCGCCTTCCAGACGGACACCACGCGCATCTCGACCTTCCTGCTCGCCCACGACGGCTCGAACCGCAGCTTCCCGGAGATCGGGGTGCCCGATGCCCACCACGGCATTTCCCACCACCAACGGGATGCCGCCAAGCTCGAAAAAATCGCCAAAATCGACACTTACTACAGCGAACAGTTTGCCTATTTCCTTCAAAAACTGAAGAGCATCAAGGAAGGCAACGGCACCCTGCTGGACAATTGTATGATCGTCTTCGGCAGTGGCATCAGCGACCCAGACCGCCATAACCACGACGATCTCCCGGTGATTCTGGCCGGCGGCGGCGGTGGCACCCTGAAAAAGGGACGCCACCTGCGTCTGCGCGAAGCCACCCCGATGTGCAATCTTTATCTTTCCATGATGGACCGCATGGGCGTCAAGACCGCCAACTTCGGCGACAGCACCGGCAAGCTCGAAGCGATTGGATAGAATCCCCTGCCACGTGGACGGGCGTTACGGTGGATGGCGTTGCGCGCATTCCCCGTGCGCTCAAGCCGGGTAGTCGGTCGGAAGCCCCACCCGCTCCCACCCATCCAGTTCGGCCCGCAGCCTGTCGAGCTGGCGGCGCGCTTTTTGATAGGCATATTTGCCCAGCACGAGGCGGAAAGGCGGCTTGTCGGATTCCACGGCCTGGATGATCGCCTGGGCCGCAGCGGCAGGATCTCCCGGCTGTTTGCCATCAACCTTTTCGAGGAAACCCATAAACTTCCCGGCCGTCGCCCCATACTCCGGCACCGCCTGCTCCGCCCGGTCGAGCGACCGCTTGATGAAGTCGGTGCGGAACGGTCCCGGGATCACTACGGTCACCTTCACCCCAAACGGGGCCGCCTCGGCCGCAACCGCTTCGGACGCCAATTCCATCCCGGCCTTGGCCCCGCCATAAACGCTGAAGCCTGCATAGTTCGAAATCGCGGCGGCCGCGCCCATGTTGATGAAATGCCCGCCGCGCTGCTCGCGGAAAACCGGCAAAACCGCCCGCATGACCCGCAGCGGCCCCGTCAGGTTGGTTTCGATATTCCGCAGCATCTGCTCCTCACTGCATTCCTCAAGGGCGCCAATCAATCCATAGCCCGCGTTGTTCACCACCACATCCAACCGGCCAAAATCCCGCCGCGCCTCGGCGATGGCCTGCCTGATGGATTCCGGCTGCGTCAGGTCCAACGCATACGCCCTGGCCTGCAGCGGATGGTCCTGGGCCAAATCCTCCACCTGGGAAACATCCCGTGCGGTGACGGCAACCTGATGCCCCTGTGCGATAACCGCTGCCGCCAATGCTCTGCCAAATCCCGACGATGCTCCGGTGATGAACCATGTTTTCATACAGCTCCAGCTACGCTTGAACCCTGGGGCCGGACCCCGCTTTTATTCCCCGCCACTTCGCGCCACCGCAGTTCAGTGAACCCAAAAACGACTGGCTAGCCCGCCCCGTCTTTTCCTGGAACATCTGCCTTGAGATCCCGCATCCCCGCAGCGCCCGGCCATGATCCCACCAGACCACCACACCGGCACATTGGAACAAAAATAGAAATTGAGCCCGCCAGAGGGCCGCGCGCCAGGCAGGCCAAACCGCGAGGCGCTCCCGGAAGAAGTCCACATGGAACGCGATGTGCCCTGCCTCATCCCGGGTGATCCTAAGACAGCTGTCCCGGATGACGGGGTCGGGCGCATGACGGGCCAGCAACCCGTAATAACCCCGGGCGATCAATTCCGCGCTCAGCAGAATCTGCACATTGAACTCCAGACCAAGTGCGCTCCTGACAAACCGGAAGATCGAATTGCTCCATTGTTTCTTCAGCAGAGTGCCGCCGAGGCGCCGCACCATCTCCTTCAACAATTCGGCATGGGCGTTTTCCTCCCGGATGAACAGCTCCACGGCACGGCTGTAGCCGGCAAACGCCGGGTCTGCCCCTGACAAGGCCTCGGCATAACGCCGCAGCCGGGTCCCTCCGCCGGACTCGCCCAACTGGAAAATCGCCAAGGATTCCGCAAGGGCCTGGATGTCGGAATGATTCCGGTCCGGCAACGGGGCCGCCCACCAATCATAAGTTTCCGTCGCGTGCCGTTGGCTGTGCTTTTCGTAATACTGAATCCATTCGTAAGCATTCATGGTTTGGTCGGGTGTTGGTGTTTTGTGGGTGGCGATCGGGGGAGTTCAGAACATGGCCGCCGCCGCCTGCTGGATGATCGGGGCGAGCCGTCCGACCGGACTGGACGCCCGCTGGGTCGCGTCGATTTGCTTCAGACGGGCCACCACGGCCTGCACGGTTTCATCCAGCGTCGAAGTGCCCGCCGTCACTCCCACCCGGTTCACTCCTTGAAACCATGCGGCCTGCAAATCCGCTTCAGTCTCCACCTGGCGGACTCCAACGCCAGCCTCAAGCGCTGTTTCACCGAGTTGCCGGGTGTTATTACTGTTCCGGCCACCGATCACCACAATCAGATCATTGTCCTGACACAGCCGTTCCATCGCCGCCTGACGGTCTTTGGTGGGCTGGCAGACCGTGTCTTTGAAAAGGATCCCGGCCTCCGGATGGCGCTGTTGGAGCCGCGCCACCAAAGCCCGCACCTTCGCGATGGGCTGGGTGGTTTGGGCCACGACTCCAAACCGCGGGGCAAAAGGCAGTTGATCCACTTCTGCCTCGTCCTGCACGACCTGCGCCGCCGGAAAGTCCCCGCACAAACCACGGACTTCAACATGCCCTGCCTGACCGATCACGATGGGCTGACAGCCTTGGGCAACGAGGAGGGCCAGTGCGGCGTGAGCCTTTTTCACCAACGGGCAGGTGGTGTCCGTCACCGCATAACCCGCCTCACGCCACGCTTCGCGATTCCGGTCGGACGCCCCATGAGCCGTGATGATGACACGGGCGGTTTCGCTGCTTCCGACGGTTTCCAAATGCGCCCGCTGCACGCCGAGGGTTGCGAGATGTTGTTGGACCACTGGGTTGTGCACCAGTTCTCCCAACACGGTAACGGGTCCGGAGGCGGCAATGTCGTGGGTCTTGCGCAAGGCGTCACGGACGCCGAAACACATGCCCTGGTGGGTTGCGAGGGTGATAGTCATGGGGATGTTCAGGTTATGGTTATGGATGCATGGCGAAAATTGACTTTGTCGCGCAAAGTAATACTTCAAAAAGGGGGGTCAGCCTCCGGGGCGGGCCGAGCGGACGATGGATTCCAAGATATTCAGATAGTTAGTAAACGCGGTGCGCCCGGCTGGGCTGAGGGCGTAGCGGGTCTGGGGGCGGCCCAGCATTTCCTTGGTTTCGGTGGTGTAGCCGGCTTTGAAAAGGGACCGCAGGTGGGTGATGAGGTTGCCATCGCTCATTTTGAGTTCGGCTTTGAGATCCTGGAAAGACCAGTCGGCACGGGCGGCGAGGAGCGTCATGATGGCCAGACGTCCTTTTTCGTGAATGGTTTTATCAAGCTGTGAGAAATCGATCATGCCATGTCTTCCGTGACGGTTGGCGTCCGGTTTTTCTGAGAGACAAATACGTAGCCGGCATACAGGAGATGCAGCATTCCGAAGGACAGGGCCATGTAGAGCAGCGAGCCCTGATAGGACCGTCCCTCCAAGGCCCTCACTTCAGGCAGAAAAGCCAGCAGTCCCATTGCAAAAAAACCGGTGCCGAGCATCAGCAGGGAACGGGGGGCGAATGATCCCATGGCCAGCAGCGCCAGGCCATAAAACAAAATCCAGAAGGCCACAATGTCGGCATACCCATTGGAGCGGGTGACCGCTGCCAGCGTACTGAGAACAAACCCAGCCGCCAGAGGAGGCGCGACCGACCGCAGCGCCATCCGCATCCCGGAACTCGCAAAGGCATCGCCCCGCTGCCGGGCGCTGCGGTAGAGCAACGATAAATTAAACATGCTCACGAGGACCAGCGCACCGACCCACAACCCTACAAAGGATTCCGGTGACGGCCTCGTGCCCGGTTCCGCCTGCCAGAGCAGGCCGCAGAGCGCGAGGGTCGACAATCCTCCCGCCAAAGCCGTGGGAGCGGAAATCGCCCGGTAAATCGTGGCGCGCTCCATCAGGGCCCGGATGGTCTTGAGGTGATCAGCAGCTTCTCGGTCGGCGGGCATCATAAATGGCAGTTTGAGCTTTGTGCCACAAAGTGCAGCGGACCGGGAAATCTGCAACTCTTTTTTGTTCATAAAAATAACGATTCCGGAACCGCGACCGAAGCCTTCCAATACCACGATGCAATTGTACTCGCATGCAGGCCGATCCCAGAGATAATAGCGTGAATTCCTCATCATGTCCTGGCTGCTGGCTCCTCACAATTCCGTCTTTGCGGCGGCTTTTATCCTGCTGCTGTGCTTTGCCCTGCTCGAGGGCATCAGCCTGATCCTGGGTCTGGGCATTTCCGATTTCCTGAGTGACCTGCTCGGTCTGCCGGATGGGGCGGACTCCGCTCCTGACACTTCCGCGGAGGCAGAATCAGGTGTAGCCAGCCCATTGCTTTCGTGGCTGGAAATCGGCAAAGTCCCGGTGCTGGTCTCGCTGTGCGCCTTCCTCGCCGCCTTCAGCATCACCGGCATGCTGCTCCAGCAATTCCTTGTTTTGATTGGCCCCGGGCCTCTTCTTCCAGTGGTAGCGGCGGTGGTGGCTTTCTTCGCCGCCCTGCCCGTGCTGAAATTTGCCAACCGTCTGCTCGCCCGCCTCATGCCCCAGGATGAAACCAGCGCCTTCTCCCCGGCCCTGTTGATCGGGCGCGTCGGTGTGGTTACCATCGGCACGGCCACCGCCGAACGCGCCGCGGAGCTCAAGGTCACCGGACCCGACGGGCGGAGCCACTACGTGATGGCCTTTGTCACCGGCGGCAGTGTGCCCCAGGGCGGTGAAATCCTGCTGCAAAGCCGTGATGAATCCACTGGCCACTACCGGGGCACCCCGAACGACAACCCTGACCTCTCTCCCTCCCTTTATTCGTAGTCTTTACCCGCCACCTGACCATCCTGCCATGACTGAACTCCCTGCCCTGCAGATTCTGCCCTCCCTCCTCGCCCAAGCTGAACTCCGAGGCCCCGGCCAAGGTGGCGTGATGGACCTCCTCACCAACACGGGTGTGCTCTCCGCCATCGCCGGCGTTGCCATCCTGGTGGTTTTCCTCAGCATCCTTTCCCGGTTCTATGTCAGAGCCAGCAAG
>JAYUWQ010000483.1:0-4078 GCA_043753485.1 bacterium | reverse complement strand
CGCTGGATCCCGGCTGCCTGATGGCGCATTGGGGGCTGGCCATGGCCTGCCTCGACAATACCGACCGGGCCCGGGCTTTCCTTGAAAAAGATACCGGCGCCGTGCTGGACAAACTCACGCCCCGGGAACGCGCTTGGATCACGGCGACGCGGAACTACCTGCAGCCTCAAAAGAACGAGGAGGACCGCAAGAAGACGGTAAAGCAGTTTCTCAGTGACCTCGAGGATCTCGCGATGAACCATCCGGAAGAGCTGGAAGCGCGGGCTTTTGTGCTCGGCCTGCAATGGGCCAAACGCGCCCAGTTGGGTTTGGAAGGCTCCAGTCATTTCGGCATGGATGCCATCGGGCAGAACATCCTCGCGCAGAATCCACTGCACCCGGCCCACCACTATCTGATTCACCTCTGGGATGGCGGCAAGACCGCCCGCGCCCTCAAGGCTGCGGCCATGTGCGGGCCGGCCGCTCCGGGCATTGCCCACATGTGGCACATGCCGGGACATATTTATTCCGGCCTGCAACGCTGGGAAGATGCCGCCTGGCAGCAGGAGGCGGCCGCCCGGGTGGATCATGCGCAGATGATCCGGTCCCACACCATGCCGGACCAGATCCACAATTTCGCCCACAACAGCGAATGGCTGGTGCGCAATCTCAACAACCTCGGCCGGGTGCGCGACGCCCTGTCCATTTCCACCAACCTGATCGAAATGCCGCGCATCCCGCGCTCGGCCAAGGTGTCAGACCAGCCCGACCAGCGATTGAAGGAGGACCGCGGGGCCTGGGAACACGGCACCAACCGCCTGCGCGACACCCTCCTGATGTGGGAACGCTGGGATCTGGCGCTCCGGTTGGTGGAGACGCCGTGGCTGGAAAATGCCGGCGATTCCACCGAACGCTGGAAGCGCACCCAACTGCTGGCCATCGCCGCCTTCCGCACCGGAGACACCGCCCGCGGCGCCTCCCTCCTCACGGAATTCGGGAAAGTGCTCGACTCTGTCAGGACGGACCGCGCCGCCGCGGTCGATGCCGCCGACCGCAAGGCCCGCGATGAAAAAAAGGACGCCAATGCCCTGCAACAGGCCATGGCCGATGCCTTGAAGCCTTTTACCCAGAAGCTTGATCTGCTGGAACCGGCCTTCGCCGAACTTCAGGTCCTGGCAGACCTCGGGCAAGGACAGCGCGAGGCCGCCCGGGCCAAACTCGACCGGCTCAAAGGCATCCACGACCAACGCCTGATTGCCATCCGCCTGGAGTTGACCGACTTCGACAAGGCGGTCGAGCTGGCCACCAGTTATGCGAACCGCAGCGATGCCCAGGTGCAGCCCCAGGCCATCCTGACCGATGTCCTCTGGCGGGCCGGCAAACAGGATGAAGCGATCAAAGCATTCGCGGCCCTCCGCCCCCTCGCCGGCTCCGCAGATCTGGATACCCCCTTGCTCGCCCGGCTGACCCCTGTCGCCGATGCCGCCGGGGTCAAAGGAGACTGGCGTCAACCCGCCGCCCCGGCCAGCGATCTCGGCGAACACCCGCCCATGGAGTCGCTCGGCCCCCAACGCTGGGAAGGCTGGATGGCTCCCGCCTGGACCGCCACCGCTCCCGATGGCTCGGCTCATGGCCACGCCGATCTCGCCGGAAAGCCTTACGTGGCGCTCTTTGTGCTGGGCGGTTCCTGTTCCCACTGCAATGAACAGCTGAAAGCCTTCGGGGATAAATCCGCCGCCTTTGCCGCGGCCCAACTGCCCGTGGTGGTGGTCACCACAGATCCGGCCAACGACCTCGTCGCCCACCCCGTCTACCCCACCTGGAGTGGCGCCGATGGATCGTCCTACAAAGCCCTCGACGCCTGGGATGACTTTGAAAACCAGCCCCTGCACACCACCGTCATCGTGGATGGCACCGGCCGCATCCGCTGGCAGCATAGCGGTTATGAACCCTTCATGCGCCCGGATTTCCTGTTGGAGGAGGCCAGCCGGCTTTTCAAGTTTGATGCCGCCCGGCCGGAGACCCTCGCTGCCGTCCATTAAGTCCCTGCCCCCGCCGGCCCCCTGCCTTCTCCCGTGACCGAACTCATCCTCAACCGCGACCACTACACCCGGCTCATCGCGGAGGAAGTGCCCCAGGCGAAGGAATTTCTCTGGATCGCGACGGCCGACCTGAAGGATCTGCATGTCTCCCGGGGGAAACGTTTTGTGCCCTTCCTTGCCGTGCTGGCCGATCTGGTGGCCCAAGGGGTTTATGTCCGGCTGATGCATGCCAAGGAGCCCGGTCCCCGCTTCCGCGAAGACTTCGACCGCTATCCGGATCTGCTCCATGCGGAGTTGTTCGAGCGCATCCTCTGCCCGCGCCTGCACACCAAAGCGGTGATCATCGATGGCCGCCTCGCCTACCTTGGCAGTGCGAATCTGACCGGGGCCGGCATTGGGGCCAAAAGCGATCACCGGCGCAACTGGGAGGCCGGCATCCTGACCGATGACCCCAAGTTGGTCCTGCCCCTGATGGAGGAACTCGATACCCTCTGGCGGGGCGAGCATTGCCCCTCCTGCCAACGCCGCGACGTCTGCCCGGATCCCATCGCCTGAGCCATCGGTCAGGCACCGGCGTGGAAGGTGCGGCCACCCCTCCCTTGCCTGGCTGGAAATACCTTCACCGGATTCCAACCCTCCGGGAGGCCTGGACTCTGCTTCCCGCCATCTGATCGGGTCTTGATTTTGCCAACCATGGGCCGTTATATCGAGTTTCCCCAATGCTCTCCCACTCCCGCTGATGACGCCCCCCTTGATGAAATACGACGATATCCGAGGTATCCTCCGCTATGTGCCTCAATTCCGTGGCCAGACTTTTATCGTCCTGATCGACAGTGGCATCATCGAGCATGAAAATATGGCCAACGTCATGCTCGACCTCGCCGTCCTGCATTCCCTGAGCATCAAGCTGGTGGTGGTCTTCGGCGCCCGGCATCAGATCACCGAACTCGGCCTGAAACGCGGCATGACCCTGTCCAATGCCGATGCCACCGGCGTGACCGATGAGGTTACACTGGAAGTCGCCCTCGATGCCATCAGCCGCCTCACCACGGACCTCATGCAGCAGCTCACCGTGGTGGGTCTGCGCGCCGCCGTGGCCAATGCCGTGGCGGCCCATCCTGCCGGCGTGATCCGCGGGCGCGATCTGGGCAGCACCGGTACCATCGACCGGGTGGATGCCCAGTCGCTCAAGCTTTTCATCGGCGATGGCATGGTGCCCATCATTCCCCCGCTTGGTTATGAAAAGCAGGGCCGCGTGCTCCGGGTGAATTCCGCCGCCACCGCCGTGGAAGTCGCCATCGCCCTCGGGGCTTCCAAACTGCTGTTTGTCGGCCCCGGGGCCATCGAGGACGCCACCGGCACCCGCATCCGCCAGCTTTCTGTCGATGAAGCCAAAACCCTCGCCGCCCAGACCCCGGATTCCGCCGACAGCCTGAAGCTGGTACAGATCCGCCACGCCGCCCGCGCCTGCGAAGGCGGCGTTCCCCGAGCCCACTTCCTTGATGGCCGGACCGACGACGCCCTGCTCGGCGAGCTCTTCAGCATCGAGGGCGTGGGCACCATGATCTACGCCGACGCCTATCAACAAATCCGCCCCGCCCGCAAAGCCGACATCCCCGGCATCATCGGCCTCGTGCGCCGCGCCGTGGACGACGAGGAAATCGTGGCCCGCAGCCGTCAGGAAATCCGCGAGCGCCTCAGCGACTATTATGTGCTGGAGGTGGACGGCCAACTGGTCGGCACCGTGATGGTGCGCCATTACCCCGCGGAAAAACTAGCCGAGGTCGGATTCCTTTACATCCGCCGCTCCCACGAGGGCATGGGGTATGGGAAAAAACTCGTCAAATTCGCCGAGAAGCGCGCCCGCGAAGGCGGCGCCCGCATCCTCTTCGCCCTCAGCACCCAGGCCTACAACTACTTCGGCAACAAGCTCGGGTTCCTCCCCGCCCAGGAGGATCTCCTGCCTGCTGACCGCCTCGCCAAGCTCCAGAAAAGCGGCCGCAACTCCCGCCTCATGGCCCGGGTGTTGTAAAAGACCACTCCCTCCCACTCCCCGG
>JAYUWQ010000482.1:0-4078 GCA_043753485.1 bacterium | reverse complement strand
CGTGGAGACGTTGAACTTGTAGGGCTGCTGCCAGAGAATTTTGCCGTTCTTCGGCGATACAGCCGTGAGACCTGACTTCATGAAAAAAATCACCTGCCGTTCACCGAGGAGTGTGGCCGCCGTCGGCGTGGCATGCGTGATGGTGTCGTCACCCTCCTTCCACTTCAGGGTCCCCCGTTCCTTGTCAAAGGCGAGGAAAGCCGCGCCTTTGCCACCGCCGCCCACGATCACCAAGTCGCCCTCGACGAGGGGTGAGGTCGAATTCGACCACGAAATGTTTTTGCCTTTATAATCCCCGGTCACATCCTTGGACCAGACTTCCTTGCCGGTCTTGGCATCGAAGCAGTAGAGATCGAGATTCGATCCGTACACGTAAACCTTGCCGTCGGAAAGGGTGGGAGTGCTGCGTGGACCGTCGCCCCCTTTGTTGTCTCCCGTGCCGGAGTCGCCCCCGCCCTGGTATTTGGCCAATTTAAGCGGCACCGCCCAGAGTTCTTTGCCGGTGGCTGCTTCAAGCGCCACGCAATGCTCCGTCGCGGACCCTTCATGATCACGCGTCACCAGAGTGACCGCCACCCCCCCGGAAACGGCCATGGAACTGAATCCGTTGGTGGCTTCCACCTTCCAAACCTGCTTTGGACCACTGCCGTCCCAGACTTTCCCCAAGGGGGCTTTGGTGATGCCGTCGCCGTTCGGTCCGCGGTAAGAAGGCCAGTCAAGACCGGGGCCGCCTCCCATCGGGGCAGCGGTCAATGGGGAATAAAGGCTACCGGATGCAAAAACCAACGCGAGAATGGACAGTGGGGGAACAGACTTCATATTTTGAAGGGAACCAAACGCCATTCTCTGCCCTGCCGTCAAGCTTCGAGTGATCAGTGACGGTGCTTTTTCCAGTGCGGTTTCTCTCTGGGCCCGCGGATCCTGCAGCCCAAAAAAACCGCACCTTGCCCCCGCGAAGGGGACAAGGTGGTACCGGTTGATTTCAGTTTGCCACCCTTGAGCGGCTAGTCCACCCGGACCCGGTAATAAAGACGGCCTGTGCCGACAGGCACCGATGCGGTGGTGGTCACCCCGGTGGAGGGAATATTGGGATTCACCGCAATCCAAACCGCCAGATCAGAGGAGTTCTCGATAGTGTAAGTCAGCAAATCACGGGACTCCCACGTGAGATCCAGTTGATTGCCATTCCTCACGGCAGAAATCAGGGTGAGCATTCCGTCGGTTCCCGTGGCATACAGGGAGCGGATGGCGCTTTCGTTGAGGATCCCATTATAAACACGGAACTCATTGAAGGTGCCGTTCAACTGCGGATCACCGGCGTATTGGGAGCGGCCCAGCCAGCAATTGACGTCGTTGATGCTGGAGAGCGGGTAGCGGGCCCCGACCATTCTCATCCCCCACTGCCCCTCGCGGTAAAGGGTGTAAACGCTGCGGTCACCTGCGATGGAGTCGATGGTGATGGCAAAGAATGTTTCGACGCCGAGCGGAGTAGGCTGGGTGATATTGTAGAAGGATTCCCCCCCCGGAGCGTCCTGCATTGCCAACCGCTGCAAGTTCTGATCCGTGCCATTGGAGGCTGAGTAGAACAGATAGTCCGTGCCGTTGCCAATCCCTGCCGGCGGCACTTCAGCTCCACCGGAACTCCCGAAATCAAGAATCCGGGACCAGTTGGTGATCGCATTCACAGTGACCCATCCCGCCAGCGTGACTCTGGACTGGGAACTGATGAGACCATTGGGCAGATCAATGTAGGCGTTCTCGTTATTGTTCGCACCTCCCGGCAAAATGACCGAGGCCCCGTCCGAACTGGCATTGGGGCCGCGGATAATGGCATTGAAGGCGGCACCCCCAATTACGTCAGCGGACGGGGTATCCCCCGCCACGCCACTGGCGCCGAGATCATCGAAGGTCCAGCGGTGTGCCGGCCCCATCAAGGTGGCAGAGGTGCTCAACGGAAGGGCATCAGAGCCGTCGAAGACGAGATCGCCATCGGAATCCTGCACGAACGGATTCGTGACGGCAGCGACTTCCTGCGAATCCGTCAATCCGTCATCATCGGTGTCAGGATTGGCGGGACTGGTGCCGGTGGAGGAGGCACTGACATAAGCTCCCGAGTTCGTCTCGATGGCATCGCCAAGACCGTCCCCGTCTGTGTCTGCCGCCGTGGGGGAGGAGCCACGACCAAGTTCCGCAAGGGCGGTGAGCCCATCGGCATCGGAGTCACTGGTTGAAGCAGGCAAACCCGGCACACGGTCCACATACCACTCCGGCCAACCATTCACGTTGGTGACTTTCAGAGTGGTGACGTCGGTCGCAGTGTTGGTTCCAGTGGGAAGCGTGTTGGGACCTTTGTTGAAGCTCTTGAGGACATCGGAGGGAGCGAAGAGACCGGCATAGAAGCGGAACTCGTCGAAATCGCCGCCGAAGTTGCCGTCTCCGGTCCAGTTCGAACGGCCGAGCCAGCAGTTCACATCATTGAGCGCATCCAGCTTCAGCGTCGTGTTGCCGCTGCTCACTTCCACCCCGTTTTCGTAATAGCGGAGTTGCCCGAGCGTTTCATCAAAAGTGATGGCGTAGTGGAACAGCGCATCCACGGTGCCGGCGGAAGCATTCGAGTCCACGCCCAAGGCGTTTCCAGCTCCGCCGACAGCATCGTTATTGGTCCAATCGACCCGGCGGAGATTGACATCATCGCCGCGGGCAGCACTGAGGAAGAAATAATCCTGACCGGAAGTGTCACCCGGAATGGTGCGTCCCGGGTTGAAAATCTCGCCCAGATTGCTGCCGGGGTGGCTTGAGCCAAAGTCCAGGATGCGCTGCCAGGCGGCACCGGTCCGCGTCGGCACCGTCACCCAGCCTTCCAAAGTAACAGAGCCCCGGCCCCCCTTGGCCTTGGCGAAGCGGGACATCAGATGATTCGGCAGATCAACGTAGGGCGCTGACTCGCTGGATCCGCCGGGCAGAGTCAGGGCGTTGCCCGTCCAGGTTCCTCCGGTTCCGCGGACATAACCGTGGAGGCCACTGACACTCTCAGTGACTCGGGTATCGTCCCCCGCCGCCCCCGCGGCGTTGTCAAAGCTGTAGCGAGCCACAAGGAAAACCACTGGAATGCTATTGGCATCGGACGGACTGGAGCCGCCCGCCACTTCCTGGCCGTCGGCGTAACCATCGCTGTCCGTATCCAGCAGCAGTGGATTGGAACTGTGGGTATTCACCTCGGCCCCGTCGGTCAGGCCATCGCCATCCGTGTCCGTCAGGAGGGGATTGGTGCCACGGGTGAATTCCCCGCCATCATTAAGTCCATCCCCGTCGGTATCGGCAAGGTTGGGATTGGTGGCTTCCTGAAACTCCTGGAAATTGGTGCGGCCATCCGTGTCACCATCGAGACCGGCCTGCCCGCCCACCGTCATATCTAGGGTGGCACTGGCATACAGGCGCTCATACCAGTTGGGCAATGTATCGTTGTCATCATCGGGAGGAACCGGAAGCGCCGCATCCGGACCGTCCAATTGCGTTTGCAGCACCTCTCCAGCCGCGAGGGCTCTGTCATAAATCCGGAATTCGTTGATTTCCCCCTGGAGGTTCTGGTCGGCCAGCCAAGTGGAACGGCCCAGCCAGCAGTTCACATCATTCAATTGGACCATTTTGATGTCCCCGGGCCGCAGTTCCCGGGTGGGCAGACCATCCTCGTAGATACTGATCACCTGACGATCCTTCCAAACAACCGTGAGATGACGCTCATTGCCGAAAGTGGCGGTGTCATACGCGATATTGGGATTCACATCAGCGGGACCACCTGCGCCCAAGGGGCCGTTCCCGGCAGGATCGCGGTGCCGCAGGGATAACACATTCCGGCCGGTATTGCCCCCCTCCTGGGCGCTGAGGAACAAGTAGTCCCAGCCATCCCCGCCACCGCCCGGGCCGGATATCTCATTCCCATTGGTGCTGCCGAAATCAAAAATCCGGGACCAATTGCGATTCCCGGTGACGGTGACCCACATTTCCAAAGTGACTTCACCCGGCCCGCCCAACTCCGAAGCATGGCTGCTGAGGAGCCGGTTGGGCAAATCCACATAGG
>JAYUWQ010000481.1:0-4079 GCA_043753485.1 bacterium | reverse complement strand
GGCTGAAACCCTCCGGCTACACGGGTCCTCTGGCTTACAGCCGCGAATCCGGGTCCAATGGCCTCGTCCTTGATGCCAAAGGCCGCCTGATTTCCTGTGAACACGGCGACCGCCGCCTCTCCCTGCTCGGCCCTGGCGGCGGGAAACGCACCCTCACCGACAACTTCGAGGGCAAACGTTATAACAGCCCGAACGACGCCTGCGTGGACCGCGCCGGGAACATCTTTTTCACCGATCCTCCCTACGGCCTGCCCAAAGGCCCGGCTGATCAGGACACCCGTGAAATCCCGTGGAATGGCGTCTACCGCCTCTCCACCGAAGGCAAGGTCACCCTGCTGACCAAGGACATGACCTTCCCGAATGGGATCGCGCTCTCCCCTGACGAAAAGACGCTCTATGTCGCCCAGTCCGATTCCAAAGCCGCGCTCTGGATGGCCTATCCGCTGAATCTGGACGGCACTGTCGGCAAAGGGCGGGTCTTCGCCGACGTCACGCCTATGGCCCAGTCCGGCAAACATCGAGGTTCGCCCGATGGCATGAAGGTCGATCCCCAAGGCAACGTCTGGGCCACCGCTCCCGGCGGCGTGCATGTCATGAATGCCGAAGGCAAACTGCTCGGCCGGATTGAAACCTTCACCGCCACCGGCAACTGCTGCTTTGGCGGTCCCAATAACGAATACCTCTACATCTGCGCCGACGCCTGGCTCTGCCGGGTCAAGCTCAAGCCCTGAGGCTGGAGGCAGGCCACCGGGTCTGTCCAGCCAGCCAGCCAGTCGGTCATAAAAAACCCCGGACGATCAATCGTCCGGGGTTTTTGATGACTGGATACCAACCCTATCGCCGGCGGCGCATCAGGCCGAGTCCTGCCAGCAGTCCGAGAAGGGAGGTGGAGGGCTCCGGCACCGGGAGGGCCGTGGCATCGACTGAGATATTGTCAATGGCTACCGTTCCCAAAGTTCCACCCTGACGCAGGGCAAAGGCGCTCACATTGATGGGTGTCAGGGCGGGAGGAGTGCCGGTAAGATCCGTGGCGGTAGCTGAACCAATTCCTGCCACGGCCAGCGAACTTCTCCCCGTGGCCACGTCGAGGGTGAGGGTGAGCACATACGTCGTATTCAAGCTCAGGTCGGTGGGAATAAGGACTGCCGAAGCAACGGCATTTGTCACATCAGAAATTCCCAGTCTGAATCCACTGGTGGCCCCGGTTGTGGTGGTAAAAACCCGTCCGCGGAACCCCGTCGCGGCATCCTTGAAGTGGGCGATATATGCCCCTGTGGCATTGGGAAGAGCGCTGAAATTTACGCTAAAAGATGCCGTCAATGTTCCGGAATTGTAAAACAAACCAGGAGCCGCGAGGGGGGCGTTGACGTCTTCTCCTTCCAGGCTCGTCAGCTCCGCCGCGTTGGAGGCGACGTTTACCTGGCCGGCGGTGCCGCTATGGTTCGTCCAAGGGGAACCACTTGCCGTGACCAATGGGCCATCAGCGTAAGTGAAGTTCTCGGTGAAGACCGTAGCGGCGAAGCTGACCTGGCCGGTGAGTCCAAGGGCCATCATGGCGGAAAAAGAGACTTTTTTCATAGGGGTAGGTTTTCGCTAAGCGAGGAGCAACTTGTCATGACTTGGACTGGATGCCTGTAAAGCAGCGTGCCTTTTGCGTCACGCAAGGAGCGGAGCGAAATGCGTGCCATCGGGAACAAGCACTGGATTTTTCGCAAGGTAGCGAATTTTCGCATTAAGGAAATTAATTTTCCAAGGCATTTTGACCGTGGCCAAAGGCAGCGCCGGTCATCTTCACTTTGCCAGCTCATCCCACGACTTCAATCCGGTCACCGGCAGGGCAAATGCGGCGGCTTCGGACCAGGCGGGGGTTCCTGCTTTGAGGAAGAGGTCGTAGAATTGGCGCTTTTTATCGGGCTCGGAGATGGTGCCGGGCTTGAAGGACCAGAGACCGAGGCGGAGGCCACCTTCCTGAGCGTGGTCCACGTGGCGGTGCCAGATCAGGGCATCAATCCCGTCCTGCCGGATCACCTTTTCCCAGACATAAGCAAAACCGGCAGCCTGCAGTTGTTCCCCATCGGGCGTGGCGAGGCAGTGGAGGCCTTGCTCGCTCAGGATGATGCGGCGGGGCTGGCCCTGCCAGAGGAGTTCCGGCCGCTTCTGATATTGGCAGGCCACTTCGAGGTTCTTGAAGGTGATGTGCGGCGAGTCATCGGTGGTCCAGGCCGCCTTGTCCAGCCAGGTGCGGGGATTGCCGAGATCGTCCGGATAGGGATGGTGCGCGACGTGCCACTCGAAGTCGCCCCGTTCGCGGGCGAGGCGGGCGAAATGCCCGAGGAAAGTGCGGGTGGGATAGGATTCCTGGTCGCTGATGCCGGGCATGGAGGCGGTCCAGTGGTGGTCGAAGGACAGGTAACACCGGGCGTGAGCGGAGTGCTGGCGGATCACCTCGTGGGCGGCGCGGACGGCCTTCTCGTATTCGGAGGCAGCCTGATCCACCGGCATGTTCCCGAGGTTGTACCACATCCACTGGGAGTTCACTTCGTTCCCGATGATGTAGCCCCAGACCCGGCCGTGGGGGCCATCGGAGCTGTAGCGCTGGGCGAGAAAGGCGGTGAGGGCCCGGTAGAGGGCCAGGCCATCGGGGGTGGCGGTGTTGAAGGCGGAAATGTTGTATTTTCCATCCGCCCGGGCGGCGGGGTGGAGCAGGAGGGCGTCCTTCGCCGGGTCCTTGGTCGGATACGCCAGCAGGATCAGGTAAACCGCGACGCCTTTTTGGCTGAGCGGTTTAATCTGACGGTCGAGGCTGCGGGCATACCCTTCATTGATAAACCAAGTGCGGCCTTCCCACGGGAACGGCGCGGTCCCGGGACCGGCGGCCATTTGGAACAGGGAACCATAGCTGACATTGATCCCGGCGTGATGAATGCCGAGCGCCAACGCGTCATCCACCATCTGGACCTGGAGGCCTTTTTTGTCAGGGAGGGTGGGAAAAGGAGCCGGGTCGGGAGCGGCCGCGGCGGAAGTAAAAGCCAGCAGGAGTGCGGCCAGCAACGCCGTGGAGACCCGGAGGAGGGTGGGGTAGGAAGAAGAGGTCATGGAGGGGCAAGGCACAACGCCCTGGCCGGCATGGCCTTTTCATCGGTCCGGGAATCTATCGGTTTCCGCAGCCTTGCCGCTGGCGTGGGGCGGGAGGGAACGGGGCAACGCGGCCGCGGGCCTATGGTTTGCCGCCTTTGACAAATTCCGGGCGGCTCAGCGCGCCGTCCTTGTCCGTGTCGAACAGGGTAAACCGCGCCGGGGCTTTGTCAGGGTCGGGTTGGTCCTTGAGGAATTCCTCCCTGGTGAGCTTACCGTCCGCGTTGGTGTCGCGGCGGGTGAACATGGCGTCCCGGTCCATTTTGCCCCCGGCGGATCGCGTGCCCGGCTGTGTCGCGGCTTCCCCACCGGCGGGGGCACGCCACTGGGGTTTGGCCTCCGGATGGGTGGCGAGCAAGGCCCGGAGTTTGGCCACGGTTTCCGGTTGGCTGGCGGCGAGGTTTTTGGTCTCGAGGGGATCGTTGACGTAATCGTAGAGCTCCCACTCCGCGGTGTTGGGGGAAGCGCCGGGCACCTTCCATTCGACGAGGCGATGGGTGGCGGTGCGGATGGCCCGGCCGAGGCGTGCGCCGCGCGGATAGACGTGCAGGATGTGATCCTTCACCGAGGCGGTGGCATCGCGCAGCACGGGCACGAGGGATTTGCCTTCCAACTTCAGAAGTCCGGCGGGGGCGGGCAGCCCGGCCAGTTCCAGCAGGGTGGGGAAAAGATCGACCGTTTCCACCATCGCCGGGCTGTGGGTGCCCGCCTTGGAGGTGCCGGGGGCGGCGATCATGAAGGGAATCCGGGTGGCCTGTTCGTAGTTGGTGTGTTTGCACCACATCGAGTGGTCGCCGAGGTGCCACCCGTGGTCGCCCCAGAGCACGATGACCGTCTGTTCCGTGAGGGCGAGCCGGTCCAGTTCATCCAGCACTTTCCCCAGCTGGGCATCCATGTAACTGACGGCGGCGTGATAGCCGTGGATCAGGGTGCGCTGGAGATCC
>JAYUWQ010000480.1:0-1682 GCA_043753485.1 bacterium | reverse complement strand
TTGATGATATCCTCGCGGATCGGCCGGGGAAACCACCCGTAGTCGAAGGCTTCATGGAAGGGCCAATAGACCAGATTTTCCTCGGTGGGAGTGCGGATATTCCCTTTCCCATCCACCAAGGCCATCACGAGCTGGTGATCATATTTGTCAGCAGGATTGACCGCCAGTTCGGCCTCGGAACGCTTTTGGGCGAAGATCCGGAAGGTCTTTTTCATCCAGTCCCGGATGGCTTCGCCCTGGCCGTCGGGGCTGGTGAGGAACCACCAGTTTTCGCCGCCAAATCCTTTTTGATCCAGCCACGCTTTGAGAACTTCCGGCCGGTCGTGTTCCGCATCCAGACTGATGGACAGGATCGCAAAGTTGGGATCTTTGCCAAACTCCTGCTGGAGCTTGGCCAGTTCATCCGCCACGCCGGCACATCCCTGCGGACAGGTGGTGTAGAGATAGGAAACCACGATGACTTTTCCTTTCAGCTGCTCCAGATGCCGTTCCTTGCCGTTCTGATCGAGCCAGACCGGCAGGGGATCGGTTTCCACCCTGCCCTGCATGGGAAGGCGCTGTTCCCGCTCCTGCCGCTGGATGCTGAGGAGCCAATTGTAGGAAACCACCATGCCAAGGGCGATGATGATCACGAGGAACATGACCGTGATGCCCTTGGATGCTGGCCGGTCCGGCAAGGGGGCGGGTGGAGAGGGAGACTTCATGAAAAATAAAACGAGCCGGAGGCCAAGCCGGATGAATCAGCGGGCGGTAGCGAGCAGCGCAATCAGCATGACCGGCAGATAGATCAGCGTGGCAAAAAAGAGACGGCGGGCATCGGCGCGTTCGGTGGTGCGGCGGAAAACCAGGCACAACCGGAGCAGATAGAGCGTGGCGGCGAGCGACGGGATGACAAACCAAACATTCGTGAAACCGGCGAGGGGTGGCCAGATGCACAGCCCGAGCATGGGCAGGGTCCAGCCGAGGGCAAGACGGGCGGTTTTGGCACCGGTGGGATCGTCGTTCGACCACATGATGAAACCCCCACGGATGTATTCCTCACGATACATCCAATTTATGGCCAGAAAGTGGGGGAGCTGCCACAGAAAGAGCAGGCCGAAAAGGAACAATGCCTGAGGCTGCACGAAGAGTTCCCAACGCAGCATGCCCGGCTGCAATCCGTGTGGTCCGGCAGCCCCCACCCACCCGATCACCGGGGGAATGGCTCCCGACACGGCCCCAACAAGGGTATTCAGCGTGGAACGCTGTTTCATCGGGGTATAGATGAAAAGATAAGTCACCAGCGTCAGCACCGCGAGGGCGGAGGCCTCCGCATTGACCCGGACCCCCAGATGCATCAGCCCGATCGCGGCGAGCAGCCAGCCCAGGACAAACGCGGCAGCGGGAGGGAAGCGGTGGCCAGGCAAGGGACGGTCGGCAGTGCGGTGCATTTTCGCGTCCGGCTCCATCTCCATCAACTGATTGAAGACGGCCGCCCCGAAAGCGGTGAGGGTGGTGCCGAAAATGGTATGCACAAGGCCCCAGCTCAGGAAATCCCCCGTGGGCGACAACACGTAGCCGGCAGCGGTGGTGACGACCACCAAGGCACTGAGCCGGGCCTTGGTGAGGCTCATGAGGTCGGCACGGCGGGACCATTCCACCACCGGAGGACCGGCCGAGGGCAGAGTGGACATTACGGGGGG
>JAYUWQ010000479.1:0-1682 GCA_043753485.1 bacterium | reverse complement strand
AACTCGCGGATAGCGGCTCCGGCACCAAACGAGAGCTTGATCACCTCGGTGCTGTTACTGAGGTTTTGTTCGGCCCGCCAAGTTCCCGCAATCGGTTGCCCGGCCCCATAACGGCTGGCGAAGGCGGCGGCATTCCTCACCACGAGGACGTGGGCTCCGGGCAGGAGTTCGGTGCCCGGCGGGAAGTCGAAGTCCACTCCCTTGGTGAACCGGACATCGGTCAGGGCGATGGTGGCCGTGGGGGAAAGATTGCGCACCTCGATGAATTCGAAATCCGCTTCCGCATAACCGAGGGCGGCCTGGGCGGCATCGGGGCCGAGCGGTTTATACATGAACTCGGAGATGATGAGATTCCGCCGGAGCACCCCCAGGATGTCCGGGCCGGAGGCGGTGAACTGATGAGGGAGTGACCAGTGGCTGAAGCGCCCGGTGCCATCCAGATAACGGACGCGGGCGCGGTAGGTGCGGCCCGTGCGCAGGGCTCCGGCGGGGATATTCACTGCGGCATTGAATGTGGTGAGGGTGCCAGATTCCCAGACGGGAGTGGCTTCATACACCGGATCGGACCCCGGCACGTAGGCGGGAGAAGTGGGGTCGGTGATTTCCCCGATGCGCCACTGCATGCCGCTGAAGTTGGCCGCGCCCTGGGGGTCGGTGAAAGCCGTGGTGGCGAAACTCAGGCCATCCAGGGCATAGTCCGCCGTGCCGGTGTAGGAGATCACGGGCCGGGCGGGGAGGAAGGCGGTGTCGGAACTATCCGCCAGAGTGTCGAGGTAGTTGTCCCGTCCGCCGGTGACGGCAGGGTCGGCTCCGAAGGGGTCGGTCCAGCCCGTGAAGGCAAAGTTCTTCATGTCCTGGGCCTTGTAGACCGGCCCCTGGACGTGATCACCGACGGCACCACTGACGGGCCAGCGGGCACGTTCGGCCGTCCAGATCTGGCTGATGGTGGCGAGGGCAGTGTCGATGACGGTGTGGACCTGATCCTCCTGCCAAACCAGATTGCGGAATTCCCGGATGGCATTGCGGTGTTCAATAGGCAGGGTGGGCCGGGGCTGGATGGCACCCCAGGTGGGGGAATCGGTGAAGGTATTGTGATTGTAGATGCCGTTGCGCACGGTGTCCTGACCGGAGTTCCAGTTGGGGCCGAAGGAGGCATCCCAGTCGTAGGGCATGGTGAGGGCGCGGCCGAGTCCGTTGGTGCCGGCCATGGGTTGGAAGTAGAGGATCAGGTTCTTCATCCGGTGGCGGCCGGTGGGTTCGGTGAAGATATCGTAGTGCCGGATCGCTTCCTGGACGGCGTTGTAACGGTACCACGCGGGCATGTCGACGTAGGTCTTCATGAAGGCCTCGGTGGCGGCGCCGTGAATGTTGTAGCGGTAGTTGTCGTAGTCCTCGGAGAACTGCGGGGCGCCCGGGGCACCAAAGCGGTCGAGCATCTCGCCGTTCTGGGTCCAGTCGCTCAGCTTGTAGAGGTTCCCCTTTTCCATCCCCCGGGCTTCGAGGAAGCGCCGGTCGGCGAATTCATCGGCCTGGAAGAGGCCATAAAAATCGCCGGTGGTGGCCGCGGGGGCCTCGGCCGCGCTGCGGATCATGCGCATGTGGAACCAGTGGGATTCCGGCACCGGGATGTTGTTGAGTTTCCAGAGCTGGGCGCCGACTTCGAAGTCCAGTCCCCAGCTCAT
>JAYUWQ010000478.1:0-1685 GCA_043753485.1 bacterium | reverse complement strand
GCGTCCGGAGTCCCCGCTGGCGAGGTGCCAGGTTTCCTGCCGCTCCTGTGGCCGAACCTGGAGATCGCCACATGCTTCCAGTTCGCGGAGAAATTCGGCGAGGATTTCCGGTTCCGTTTCAAGGGATTCCGCGGCGGCCGTCAAATCCACCGGAATGCGGCCCCAGACGCGTTCCTTCTTTTCCAGCAGATGCCTGATCCACGCCCGTTCGCGCGGGGGATGCCCGGCGGCCAGTTGTTCCTCGCGCCGGATCAATTTGACGCGGCAGGTCAGCCACGTAATGGGGCCGGCAGTCATGACGCCAGCCATTTCCAACCGGGCGAGGACGGTATCCAGCACGGCGGGCCTGACATCAGCGCGGCGGCTCAGTTGCCAGCGGGAGAAGGAAGGACTCGGGCCCTGGCGCAGGAAGGAATCGAGGCACAGGCGCAGGCCTTCAAGGGTGGGAGTGTCCCCGAGGATGTAGTTTTCGAGAACAGTCAGGTCCTCTGCCGAGGCGAGGACTTCGCCATGGGCCGGCTTGCCGTCGCGTCCGGCGCGGCCGGTCTCCTGGAGATAGTTTTCGAGGGAGCGGGGCAGGTCGTAGTGAAACACGGCCCGGACCCCCGGAAGGTCAATTCCCATGCCAAAGGCGGTGGTGGCGACCATGACGGTGCAGTCGCCTGACAGAAAAACATCCTGCGCTTCGCTGCGCTGGTCATCGGGCAGTCCGGCATGGTAGGCCCGGGCCGCGAACCCGCTGCGTTGCAGGGCGGTGGCTATAGATTCGGCGGTTTCCTGACGGGTCACATAAACGATCGCCGGCAGTCGTCCCGCTGCGGCGAGCCGTTTCGCAAGGACTGCGGGGCGGCGGGCTGCCGGGGTGGGATTGACGTGGAGCCGGAGATTGGGCCGGTCCATGGGCGTGCGCACCACTGCGTCATCAGCCAACTGGAAAGCCCGGCAGATCGAAGTCACCGCGGGAGGGGTGGCCGTGGCCGTCAGGGCGAGGAGCGGCACCCCGGGGAAAAGCTCCGGCAGGCGGGCCAGCCGCAGGTAATCCGGTCGGAAGTTGTGGCCCCATTCCACGAGGCAATGGGCCTCATCGACGGCGATGAGCGGGCAGGACAAGGTACGCAGGACATCCAGGCAGGCAGGCCGGAGGAAGCGTTCCGGCGATAGATAAAGCAGCCTCAGGCGTCCCGCAGCCAGATCCGCAAGGACGGCCTCCTGTTAGGTCAGGGAAAGGGTGGAGTCGAGCCGTGCCGCCGGGATGTCCCGTTTCTGCAGGGCTTCCACCTGATCGCGCATCAGGGCGAGGAGCGGCGAGATCACCAGAGTGGTGCCGGGCAGGATGAGGGCAGGGACCTGATAACAAAGCGACTTGCCTCCGCCGGTGGGGAGCAGGGCCAGCGTGGATTGGCGGGCGAGGAGGCGGGCGATGACGGCTTCCTGGCCGGGGCGGAAGTTTTTGTGGCCAAAGTGCTTTTTGAGGGCGGCCTTGGCCTTGGTGAGGGCCTTGGCTTTGAGTAACTCAGCAGGAGCTCCGTCCACCCCACCTATCCGGAACGCTGGCCCGGGGTGGACGAAGCTTCCGCTGAGTTCGTCGGAAGGCAGAGGGGTACTGACCACAAGCGGGGCACCGGTGCTCCTATCTTTGTCCGTCATACCAGATGTCGCAGGATTCGCGGCGCTTCAGGGTGCGG
>JAYUWQ010000477.1:0-4088 GCA_043753485.1 bacterium | reverse complement strand
GGTGAATACCAACACCAGCATGACGATCAATCCGGCCGATCTGGGGACGCGGCTGAACTATCTGGGGAAGAGCCAGTTTGCCGATCCTCTTTTTGCCGGAAAACTGGATGACGTGCGGATCCTGAACAGCGCCCTGACCGATGCCCAGGTATCGGCCCTGGTTTCGGCGGTGCTGCCGCAATTTACAGCTGATCCCCTGCCACAGACCCCAGCGGTTCCCTTGCAGCCGTGGACCGGCACGCTGGCCGGATGGGCCAGTGGTGGCACGGGCACGCGAGGCTTCACGAAGCTGGGCGGCCCGGCCTGGCTGGCCGTAGCAGCGGATGGCCGCCTGACCGGAGTGCCCACGTTGTCCGATGTGGGACTGAATACTTTTCAAGTCCGGGTCTCTGTCCCTAGCGGGGGATCCGATCTCGCCACCGTCACGGTGCCGGTGACCGCTCCCGGGGGCCTGGTGGTCCGGTATCCGTTCAGTGGGAACCCGAACGCCGCGGTGGGCATCCTGCCGGGGGTGGCGACGGGTTCGCCGGGTTACAGCACCGGGCGTATCGGTTCGGCGGTGCTGCTGGATGGGATCAACGATTATGTCACCCTGCCTCCCGGCTTGGCCAAAACGGATGAGATGACCGTGGCGGCCTGGATGATGTGGAATGGCTCATCCAATTGGCAACGGCTGTTCGATTTTGGAAATGGCACCTCGGAGTACTTTTTCCTGAGCCCAAAATCCGCCACCGGCCGCATGGCCTTCACCATCCGGGCGGATGGCGTCGAGAATACCGTGGACACCACCATGCTCCCGGCGGGAGTCTGGACGCATGTGGCGGTGACGTTAGGCGGCGGAAGTATGAAGCTGTTTGTGAATGGAGCCAACGTGGCGTCCGGGGCCACCTCCCTGCGGCCTTCGGACATCCAGTCCGCTTCCAATTTCATCGGCAAGAGCCAGTGGCCGGACCCGCTCTTCAACGGACGGGTGGATGAGTTTCTGGTATTCAACCGGGCGCTCAGCGCGGCGGAGATTGCCGGGCTTCCCACCGCCCTGCCGCCCGCGTTTGCTTCCGATCCCATCAGCCGGCCTGCGGGAGCCATCGGTCAGACCTATGAGCAGACGCTGGCCGGCCTGGCCACCGATGCCAACCCTGACAGCGCCCTGACTTTTTCCAAGGTGGCGGGTCCCCGTTGGCTGACGGTGGATGGTTACGGCCGCCTCTCGGGGGTGCCCGGGGCTTCCGACAGCGGGGTGAACCGCTTCGTGGTGCGGGTCACCGACCCCACCGGACTTGCTTCCGAGGGGGCGCTCACCATCAATGTTCCTGGCCCGGCGGATCTCCTGGCCCACTATCAATGGGATGGCAACTTGATCAGTCAGACCGGAGCCTTCCCCGGGACGGCCACGGGAGGTCCCGTTTACGAAACCGGCTGGTTTGACCGGGCCTTGCGTTTCGACGGCACGGATGACCTGGTCACCCTTCCGGCCGGCTTGTTGAGCACGGTGAGTGATATGACGGTGGCGGCGCGGGTCCGTTGGGATGGCGGGAGCAACTGGCAGCGGATTTTCGATTTTGGCAATAACCTTACCCAGTATCTGGTCCTGACGCCCCGCTCCGGCAGTGGCACCCTGCGGTTTACCATCAAGGATGGCGGGGCGGAACAGATCCTCGAATCCACTCCGCTGGCAGTGGGCGACTGGGCGCATGTGGCGGTCACCCTGACTGGAAATACCGGCACCCTTTACCTTAACGGCATGGCGGTGGATACCCGCTCCATCACGATTGATCCGCTGTCGTTCAATCCCGCCCTGAATTATCTGGGGGAAAGCCAGTTTGCGGCTGATCCTCCGCTCAAAGGGGCGGTGGATGATTTCCGCCTCTACCGGCGTGGGCTGAATCCGGTAGAGATCGCCGCCCTGGCGATTCCTCCGGCCGCGGTCGTGGTGCCGGATTATACGTATGGCGGTTGGGCGGCGGGCCAGCCCCTGACTCCCGGCCAGTCCGGGGCGGTGGCTGATCCTGACACGGACGGCCTGTCCAATCTCCTGGAATTTCTCCTGGGCGGCAATCCCCTGGCGCCGGATTCCTCCCTGCTGCCCCGGGGGCAGGTCCGAACCGCGGCGGAACTGGGAGCCACCGCCACCCCGGGAAAAACCTATCTCAGTCTCGAGGCGAGGGTGCGGCGCGACCGGTCCGGCATCCTGCTGGCGCCCGAAGCGGCAGCCACGATTGATGCCCTGGCGACTCCGGCACCGGCGGTGCAGGCCGGGCCGCCGGTGGTTGATGGCGCTTACGACATCTACACCTGGCACCATCCAGTGGCCGTCGAGGATTCAGCGGCCGGCACCGGATTTCTGCGGCTGCGCGTTTTCTGGCCCTGACTCAGTGCGTGCCCAGCAGGCGGTTCAGGGACAACACCAGACGGTCCAGTTGGAAAGGTTTGGGGATGACCCCGAGGAATCCATGGTCGCGGTAGGTTTCCATCAGTTCATCATCAATGTAGCCAGTGGTGAGCAGCGCCTTAAGGCTGGGAAACTCGGCTTTCAGCCGGGCGATGCATTCCTTGCCTCCCATGCCGCCGCGCACATCAAGATCCACCAGCACCAGATCGAACGGTGCCCCGAATTCACGGGCCTTGCGGTAGGCTTCGATCGCTTCCCGGCCATCACGCGTGCAATAGACATCGTATCCGGAGGACGTCAGACTGCGCTGCACCACCGCCCGGATGCCGGCATCGTCATCCATAAAAAGGATGCGTGATCTCGCTTCCGCCGGTTTGGTCACGAGGAGCGGTAGCATGCCAGGTCCCGTGCCGTCGGCCGGAGCGGGCAAAGGAGCTGACGAGTGCAGCAGCAGACGGATATTGACCGGCAGCCATAGCGTAAACGTGGTGCCCTGGCCGGGCGTGGATTCCACCTGCAGATGTCCGCCATGGGCTTTGGTCAAGGCGGCGGCCATAGCCAGACCCATGCCGTCACGGCCACTGCGCGTGGTAAACCATGGGTCAAACAATCGCGGCAGAAGTTGGGGGTCGATTCCGGGGCCCTGATCGCGCACCCGCACCCGCACCGAAGCCTGTTCACAGTCGTCGCGCCGGCCTTCCCTGACGTTGGCGGCATCGATAAAGAGGGTGCCGCCTTCCGGCATCGCTTCGTCGGCGTTTTCGATCAGGCGCCGCAACAAATCGGTGAGGGCGGCCTCGTCCGCTTCCACCGGCCAGAGGTCATCGCTGACATGCAGCACCGGACGGGCCTTGCCGGTGAGCAGGGCGAAGGGAACCGCTTTTTCGAGAAAGACTTTGAGATCGATGGTGCGTTTGCGCAGTTCCCCGCCTCCGGGAGTACGGGCGAGGGTGGCGAGACGTTTCGAGAGATCGACCGCACGGTCGCAGGCATCGCGGGCACCGCCGGACAGGTCACGCACTTCTGCCTGCGAGGCCGGCTGGCGCATCAGGAGCTCCAGATTGCCCCGGACCGAAGTCAGGGCATCACTTAATTCGCGGGCGGTGCCGGCCATCACGCGGGAGGCCGCATCCATGCGCGCCTCGTGGAGGCGCCGCGCTTCGCGTTCCTTCAGAATGGTGATGTCATGGAATTTGATGAGCAGCGCCTGGCCAGGCGGCCAGGGCACCCGGGTGACCAGCACATCCAGCCAGCGGCGCAGGTGGTCGGAACGCTGGTGCCTGACTTCAGTCAGGCGCAGGGTATCGCTGAGGGCCAGGATCTGGGGATCGTAGTCCTCGCGGTCAAAAAGATCCGGCAGGACGAGGGAAAGATAACGCTGGAGCAGGTCGTTGCGGGGGATGCCAAGGATCTGACCGGCAGCGACATTGGCCTCAAGGATGAGGCCGTCCCGGGCACTCACCACGAGGGCGGCTTCCGGCGCTTTTTGAAAAACCTCCTCGTACCGTTGCACGGCACTGACGGCATGGGAATCCAGCCAGGCCCGTTCCCTCCGTTTCAACAGGGTATGCTCCAGCACGGCCAGACGGGAAGCCAAGGCGTCCCCGGGGCCGGTCACGAGGGAGAGCGGCAGGAAATCCGTGATGCCCCGCTGCAGCCAGGCCTCGATCCGGGCCATGGGTTCGGGCTGATCGGTCAG
>JAYUWQ010000476.1:0-4090 GCA_043753485.1 bacterium | reverse complement strand
TGGAACAGCTCTTCGACCACACGCCGGACACCGCTTTCTTCATCAAGGATGCCGCTGGCTACTATCTCGCCGTGAACCATTCGCTTCTGGAAAGCCATGGACTGCGCAACAAATCGCAAATGCTCGGCCGCGGGCCGTGCGATATCTGCCCCGGCGACTTCGGGCGCATCCCCGCCGAACAGGATGCCCACGTGCTGCGCACCGGCCGTCCCATCATAGAGCGTCTGGAACTCCAGTGGTATTTGCCACACAAACCAATCTGGTGCCTCACCACCAAGCTGCCAATGCGCGGGGCCACCGGTGCGGTGACCGGCATCATCGGCATTTCCAAGGACGTGCGTGCGCCGGTCGCCCCTCAGGAAATTCCCCCCGGCGTCGCCGCTGCCCTCGCCCGGCTCGAAACCTCCTATGCCGGGCCGCTCACGCCTCCAGGACTAGCCAAGGTGGCGAACCTTTCGTCCGAGCGATTTGCCCGGATCATCAAGCGAAACTTCGGAGTGACCCCCCTCCAGCTGATCGCTAAAACGCGTATCGCCGCCGCTGCACGCCTTCTCCAGGAGACGGACCGATCCATCTCGGAGATTGCGTTGTAATGTGGCTTCTACGACCACAGCGCCTTCACCCGCGCCTTCCGCGCCTGGCTCGGAGTGACTCCGACGCAATTCCGTTCCGATTGGATCGTATCCTGTTCAATGACTCAATATGGGTATGACGATGATCCGGACGAGGTTGAGGTCATCCAGATAGGGATGTCACCGGGCGTTTCCATGGTCGCGAAGCCAAGGATTTCCGATGAAAGTTAGCTTGACTCCTTGCTGGGAAAACAGATAAACAGATAGAATGAAGCGGTCAGCTCTGTTCCATCAAGCCCGGATCGTTCTCATGATTTTTGGAGGCAACGGCGGCCTGTTGCTCGAGCTGGCGGCGGCTCCGGGAAGTGTGGACCCTCTTGCCGCTCCCTTGGAACTGCGGGCAGACGCGCGGGTGGTGGTGGCTGCCCGGCAGGCCGATGGCCGTGTGGTGGTGGGTGGTGATTTCTGGTGGCTGAATGGAACCGCTGTTCCTGGCCTGGCGCGTTTGGAGACCACTGGATTGAGGGATACGGGCTTTGTGCCGGAGATTGGATTGATGATGGAGGAGGGCATCGGGTCCCTGGGGAATCACAACGGCGGGGTAGAGTGGCCGGCGGTGACCCTGTTGCCGCTGCCGGATGGAAGAGTGTGGATGGAGGTAAGGAGACAGGACAGCCTTTGGACCGTACTGGGTCCGCAGGGGCAGGTGTCCCTGGGGGACCTGGCGGGATTGCCCACGGGCATCAGGACGCAAGTCCACGCGGAGGGAACCGGTCCGGGCCAGCTTGTGGTCGGTATCATCACGCGGCCCGTCATCACCATCGCAGGTCCGGGTTCGCCGATCGCGGAATTACGGGCCGTCTCGCTGGCCGGGGGCCAGACGCTCTGGAGTCACACGCGGACTACCGGTCCACAGCCACTGCGGGCATGGCCAACCGGTGACGGCCGCTGGTGGGTGGCCGGGGATGATGTGGTGCTGGACCCGGACGTGTCTTTCTCCGTGCCCGGAACGGCCAAACTGTTGTGGCGGATCAAGGGGGACGGGTCCACCGATGAAACCTTCGCTCCATTGCCGTTTCCCCGGGGCTATAGCCAGAGTTTCCAGCCGCTTCCGGAGGGGAAGCTGGCGGTGTTGGAAACGGACCAGCGTTCGCTCGGATATTGGCCCATTTCCGGCAGTTTGCCGGTAAAGAGCCGCGTTTTTATGCCTGACGGAGCGGGTTCATCCTTCAATGCCGGCAGCCAAAGCCGATTGTTGGAACTGCGGGTGGGGGTAACGCCGGACGGAGTCCTCATGACAAACCTCGCCACCGATCCGGCGCGGTTGAGGCGGATGGCCCTGGATGGCACGGTGGACCCGGGCTTCTCCCCGGTGCGTTATCCGGCCGGATCTGCCTGGGTGGGCATGACGGATGGCCGCATGATCGTCGGAAGCGGCCGCTACCTCGCGGACGGTTTGCCGGATCCTTCCTGGCAAACTCCGGAAGCCCGCCGTCCGGCCCGGATGGGGAAACTGGCGCCCGCTCCGGACGGGGGAATTTATGCGTCGGGCGATTTTGTCAGCATCAATGGACAAGCCCGCAGCCGGATCGTCCGGCTGGACCGCAGCGGAGCCCCTGATCCCGGCTTCCAGTTGGACCCGCTGGTCGCTGGCCGGATCATGGATATTCAGTCGATCGCCGATGGGCGGCTCTTTGTTTTGGAAAAAAGGGAAATTGCTCCCCCGCCTGCCTCACCAACCCGGCTGATCCGCCTGCTGGCCACAGGGAAGATGGATTCTGACTTTACCCCGTTTGAGGGCCTGGTGCCTTCCTCCGCCGGGGGAGTGGGGCTGAGCAGCGTGGGGGAAGTGGCTGGGATGGCGGTATTCCCGGAGGGCTCGGTCCTGGTGTGGTCCAGCGACCCCTGGGCTGAAGTCAGCAATGCCGCATGGCGTTCCTTGAACGCCCGGGGCGAGGTGGAGGCGGGCTTCACCATCATTGATGGCGGGGGAAAAGTTGGTCCGGTCCTGCCGGATGGCCGATTCTGGATCGGGGGGCAGCGTTATCTGAGGAATGGGGTCAAGGATGGCGTGGTGCCAGGACTTCCCGCCAACAGCTACGGGACCGGCAGCATCAGCGCGCCAACCCCCTGTTTGTTGGATGACGGACGGGTGGTGTTTCACGTTTCGGGCGTGGGCCTGCGGGCCCTTTTGCCATCAGGGGTATGGGATGAAACCTTTGCGCTTCCCCTGCCATCCGGTGCCAGGGTGGAGCAGCTGGAGCCGGATGGGCAAGGCGGCCTGCTGACACGTTATTATGTGCCGGGGGACAGTTTACGGCAGATTCCCCTGGTGCGGCGTCTGAGGCGCGATGGGCGTCCCGATCCTGCTTTCCGCTGTGCTCCGGTGCACAAACAACCGTTGCCTGAAGGGACGGCCACCCAGGTCATGAGTCCGTTAGGATTGATGAATGCCGAGCAGAATAACTATGGTGACCTGAAATCTCTCGCGGACCTGCTGGCGGTTCCGGATGCGGTGTGGGTCGCCGGTAATTTTACGCAGGTGGATGCCCAGCGGCGCGATGGACTGGTCCGGCTGAGTGCCGCCATGGCGGCGGGCTATGCCGGCTGGGCCGAGGCCGTCTTCAGTGCGGCTCCACCAGAATCCTCCGCACAGGCAGGGACGGGTGATCCTGACGGGGATGGCATCCCGAATGCCTTGGAATATGCGACCGGCGGCGATCCTCTTCTGGCCGATGCCAGTGCCAGCCAGTTGCGCCTGGTCTCCCTCGCGCCATTGGTCCTCTCCATACCCCGTAATCCCGATGCCCCGGAAATGGTCCCTTCTTTGGAAGCGGGCGATAATCTGAATGACTGGCAGACGGTAGCGGAGACAGATGTCCTGCGGACCATGGATGACCAGTCCATCCGCTTTGAAGTGAGGGGTCCTGTGGCCGGCCGGTTTTTCCGGATCCGATTTACCACCACTCCTTGAAGGCAGGAATTGTGAGAATCCCTCAATCAGGCCGGGCTGGGGTGGTCCTGTCCCACCAGAAAAAAGCCGGACTCCTGTGAAGGGAGTCCGGCTTGGGATGGAATCAGGAGGGGGCTCCGATCAAGCGGCGAAACGGGCGGCGACGGCGTCCCAGTCCACCAAGTTCCAGAAGGCCGCAATGTATTCGGGGCGGCGGTTCTGGTAGTGGAGATAGTAGGCGTGTTCCCAGACGTCGAGGCCGAGCAGGGGCTTGGCGCCTTCCATGACGGGGCTGTCCTGGTTGGCGGTGCTGCTGATGGCGAGTTTGCCGTCCTTCAGGCTGAGCCAGGCCCAGCCGCTGCCGAATCGGGTGGTGGCGGCTTTGGTGAAGGCTTCCTTAAAGGCATCGAAGCTGCCAAAAGCGGCCGTGATGGCGTCGGCCAAAGCACCGGCTGGGGCACCGCCTTTGCCGGGGCCGATGATGGTCCAGAAGAGGCTGTGGTTGGCATGACCGCCGCCATTGTTGCGCACCACGGTGCGGATGGCTTCAGGGACGGCATCGAGG
>JAYUWQ010000475.1:0-4092 GCA_043753485.1 bacterium | reverse complement strand
GCGCCACCGTCCTCGCCAATACCGACGTCCTGACCGCCCGGGACATCCCGCTCGGCCTCGGCATCGCCCCGCGTCCCGAAGCCACCGCGGCCACCGGCACCCTGACCAACGAAAGCGCCATCGCCCACCTGCTTGATGCCGCGATCTCCCTCAACGAATCCCCGATTCCCTGGCTGGAACGCCAGCTTGCCGAAGAAGCCCTCCGCCGGGAAGGCCAGGATCACTCCGCCGCCGCCCGCCGCCTCGGCTTGAAGCCGGCGGTGTTCAAAAAGCTCCTGGGGCCGGAGGCGTAGTCCGCCAGGCCCTGACAAAATCACGGCTGAAGAGAGGGAACTCCGAACCTACAGGCCGCAAGGCCCTTGCAGCATTGTCGCAAAATCTTACCTGGACCCTTCTATCCTTGGTCCGTAGGACCTGAATCTTTATAGCACGCCGTTCCCCTAAAAAACCCAGCTCCGTAGGAGCGGCATCTTCCCCTTCCGGCTCTCATTCCACAACCGCCTCGAACACATACCGCTGATCGTGCGGAACCTTGAACCGTTCCAACAACTTTTCGTATTCCCCGGCAAACGTGTGCCGCCGGTGATGCTGTTGCTGGTTTTCAATATAGCGGATCACCGCCCCAAGCTGCGACTGCCCATACGAAAACGCCCCGAATCCTTCCTGCCAGGAAAATCGTCCCGCCACCCAGCGCTGTTCATTGATGAATGCAGAGGACGACGCTTTGATGTCACGAACCAGATCGGACAAGGCGATGGATGGTTTCAGACCGATCAGCAGATGCATGTGGTCCGGCATATTGTTGATCGCGATGAGTTTTTGCCCCTGATGGGCGACGATGCCGGTGATGTATTTTTGCAGTTCGTCGTTCCGGTCCGCAGGGATGAGGCTTTGGCGTCCCTGCACCGCGAAGACGATCTGGATGTAGATCTGAGTATAAGTGTTGGCCATTTTGCTGGAGGAGTAGCGTGAGCGCGAGTGGGAAAGATGCCGCTCCTACGGAGCTCAATTCTTCTTTGATACCGTTGCTATAAAGATTTCGCCCCTACGGGGCTGGCACTGGGTGATTCAGGGCACCGCAAGCGGGGCACGATATCCATGGACCTGCCGGCATGGCTTCCACTACCGCGCCGCCACCAGATCATACCCACGCCAGTCACCGATGGTGACTTCCGCGAATTCCCCGACGGGCAGCGACTGGTCCACGAAGACCGTGCCATCGATTTCCGGGGCATCCATCTCGGTGCGGGCGACACCGGGTTTCTCCACCAGCACCCGCATGATGCGCTGGACCTGGCTGGCGTTGAATTCCTCGGCGATGAGCTGAAGCTCCCGCATCGATTTATTCCACCGGCTCTCGGTGGTTTTGTGGTGAACCCGGCCGTCGAGTTTGTAGGCCTTGGTGCCTTCCTCGCTGCTGTAACGGAAGACACCGGCGCGCTCGAATTTGGTTTCCTTGATGAATTGCAGGAGTTCCTCGAAGTCTTCCTTCGTCTCGCCCGGGAAGCCCACGATGAAGGTGGTGCGGATGGCCAGGCCGGGGATGCCGGCGCGCATTTTGGCGATGAGCTGGCGGATGTAATCGCCGGAGGTCTCGCGCTGCATGATGGTCAACATGCGGTCGGAAATGTGTTGGAGCGGGATGTCCACATAACGGGCCACCTTGGGGCATTCGGCAATGGTTTGGATCAACTCGTCGCTCCAATGGGCCGGGTGGGTGTAAAGCAGGCGAATCCAGAAATCGCCGGGGATTGCGTTCAAGGCGCGCAGCAGGGTCGCCAGGGAGTCTCCCCGCGTGCTGTCCACCGGGCTGCGGGGATTGGGCCGGGCTTCGGTCCATTTATCCATGCCAAAATAGGTCAGGTCCTGGGAGATGAGATTGATCTCCTTCACGCCGCTGGCCACCAGTTGTTCGACTTCCTTGACCACGCTTTCCTGGGTGCGGCTGCGGTGACGGCCGCGGATTTTGGGGATGATGCAGAAGGAGCAGGTGTGGTTGCAGCCTTCCGCGATTTTGACGTAGGCGGAATGTTTCGGCGTGAGGCGGAAGCGAGGGGTGTCGTAATCCGGAATGTAACGCGGCTGCCGGGTGACAAGGTTTTCCGGATCTTCCTCTTCGGGGCGAACGCGGGCGAGGAGCCGCTCAATGATCGGAGCCACCTGGGTGATCTGGTCCAGGCCGATGAAGGCATCCACTTCCGGCATCAGGCCCGGCAGTTCCTTGGAAAAACGCTGCGATAGACAGCCGGCCACAATGATCTTCTGTTTTTTGCGTTGCTGATCCTCGCCCCGCGCGTCCACCGCGTCCTGCACCGTGCCGATGCTTTCGCGCTTCGCCATGTCGATGAAGGAGCAGGTATTCACGATCAGCACGTCCGCCTCCTGCTCATTCGCGGTCATTTCCATGCCGGCTGCATGGAGGTGACCGATCATGATTTCACTGTCGATAAGGTTTTTGGCGCAGCCCAGGGAGACGAGTCCGACTTTGATCATAAAATGGTGGGGAAAATGGAGGGGCGCACATCATGCCCCATCACGCCGGGGCGGAAACCGCAAAGTTTCCGCCTCAATTTCCTGATATTCGGGTTCGTGCGCTTTCGTTTTCCAGCGCCTCCTGAAAATCTGGTCCGGCCTGCAAAAATTTCACAAAAGTATAGCTTTCCCTTTGAGGAGTATGGCATGGGAAGAGGCTTCCGTCCGCATGAATTCCTCCACCCCTACTTCCATCTCTCCCGAAACCCCGCCCCCGGGACCGCAACCGGTGGATGCCGGCGCCCTCGAAACGGCCCGCAAAAAGGCTTACTGGCACCTCATGCCGCTGCTTTTCATCAGCTATCTGGTGGCCTATGTGGACCGGCAAAATGTGGCGGTGGCCAAGCTGACGATGGTGCAGGATCTGCCATTGTTTGATAACAAGGTAATCGGTTTCGGCGCGGGGGTTTTCTTCTGGGGATACTTCCTGCTGGAGGTGCCCGGCACCCTGCTGGTGGAGAAATGGAGCGCCCGGAAATGGATCACGCGTATCATGGTAACCTGGGGCATCATGGCCGCCCTCACCGCAGCGGTCCGTACGCCGATGGAGTTTTATCTGGTGCGCTTTTTCCTCGGCCTGGCGGAAGCCGGCTTCTTCCCCGGCGTCATCGTTTATCTCACGCATTGGTTCACCACCCGCGACCGCGCCAAGGCGCTGGCGATTTTCTTCGTGGCCAGCCCGCTGGCGCAGATTGTCAGTCCCCTCATCAATCAATGGCTGCTTCCGATTGGCGTCAGCGCGGAAAACCTCGCCGCTTTGAATATGGCGGGCACCACACCGATCCCTGCCTTCATGGGCCTCGTGGGCTGGCAATGGATTTATATCCTCTGGGGCATTCCGGCCCTCGTGATGGCCGTGGTCATTTTCTACTTCCTCATCGACAAACCGCGCCAGGCCAAGTGGCTGACCCAGCCCGAGCGCGACGCCCTCGAGACGGCCCTGACCAATGAACGCCTCGCCACCGCCGGGGCAGGCAATCAAAATCACCGCGCCCTCAGCGGCCTGTTGAATCCGCGCGTCTGGATCCTCGCCGCCGCCATGTTCTGCGTCGTCACCGCCACCTACGCCGTGGAGTTTTTCATGCCCACCATTCTCCGGGACTGGTATGGCATGGACATCAAAAAACTCACCTGGCTCATCATCCTGCCCCCCGCCCTGGCGATGATCGCCCAACCGGCCAACGCATGGAGCTCGGATCATTTCAACGAGCGGCGCTGGCACGCGGTGATTCCCCTGCTCATCGCCGCCTGTGGCATGGCACTCCTCCCCTGGTCGCAGGGAAACCTCACCGTCACCGTCGTTCTGTTCATGATCGTGCTGGCTGGGACCAAGGCCTACATGCCGGCCTTCTGGGCTTTGCCCAACTTGTTCCTCGTCAACGCGGCAGCGGCCGGCAGTATCGGTCTGATCAATTCCATCGGAAATCTCGGCGGATTCACCGGTCCGGCGATTACCGGCTATCTGGAAAAAGCCACGGGGTCGTTCCACTCCAGCCTCTATATTTTGGCGGGCTTCATCATTGTGTCTGCCACGCTGATTTTCTTCATCGCGTCCAAGTG
>JAYUWQ010000474.1:0-4097 GCA_043753485.1 bacterium | reverse complement strand
TTGAGAAAACGTTCCAATTCCTCCGGGGTCCGCACCACTTCCGCCTGCACCAGTTCCTCCAGCCCGAGCGAGTGCGCATAGGCTCCGGAGGGAAACGCCGAGTCGTTCACCTGGAGCAGCCAGGGCAGCCAGTCAGGAAGCATGGGGCGTCACACGTATAGGGTTGAAAATCACTTCGGCCTCGCTCATCACCCAACCCTCGCGCTCACCAAGCTGCGTCACTGCCAGATCCCGCGTCACCCGTACCCAGCCCTCCCCGATCTGCACCGGGAAATGCAGATTTCCAATCTTCCATCCGATCAAGGCCGCCTGCGCCGCCTCCGCGAACCGGATCTCATAGACCGGCTCCTCCTCCTGAATGATCACATAATCCACCGCCTCGGTCCGGTGGATCACCGCCCCGGAGTGCAGCCGCCCTTCCAGATCAAAGCCAAACTCCAGCCCATCCTCCGCCGTCGCCCGCCATCGCCGTTTGAGGAACATCCGGCGTTCCACCCGCAGCCGCACCTGCTCCTCCACCGGACGTGGCGAGGCATCGAGAAGGTGTCGTTGAATCAGCAGCATGGCAAAAGTCAGGGGGATCCGGCAGCATATCAAAGCGCCCCCAGCTTCAAAAGCAAACGGGGGGCCAAGTGCTTCAGGGAGAATCGTCCTGCCTCCGCGTCGGCCACCTGCGGCCCGGCAGGACCGCCCGCCTCCACCCCTATTTTGCCGCAAGACAACGCGCAGTTTTCCGCTAAGAGTCCTTCCCTTTCCCTTCTTATCCTGCTGTGCGCCTCCTGCTGATTCTCCTGCTCTGCCTGCTGGCTGGCCCCGCGCCTGCCCAGAGCAAAAAAATAGCTCCCAAGCCCCAAAAAACCACCCCCGCCGCGCCCGCCAAACCAACTCTCCCGCCCCCGGCCAAAGTCGAATGGCGGCCGGTCTATTACAAAGGCCGCGCCTACGTCCCGGCCAACCAGGTCGCCGCCTACTACGACCTGCGCTCCCCGGAAGTCTGGCAGAAATCTTTCACCATCCGCAGCGCCGATGCGAAATTCAGCATTGATCTCAACGTCGGTGAAAAGCGGGTCAAACTAAACGGCTGGACCTTCTATTTCAGCTTTCCCGTCGTCCAGCCCAAGGACATGCCGATGATCTCCGTCTTCGACGTCCGGAACATCCTCGACCCCATCCTCCGGCCCAACGACCGCCGCGATCCCGCTATCCTCCGCACCGTCGTTCTGGACCCCTCCGGCGGAGGCAAAGATACCGGCATCAAGTCCCCCTACATTGTCGAAAAAGATCTCACCCTCTCCGTCGCCAAACTCCTCGCCCCCCTCCTCAAAGCCAACCGTTATCAGGTGGTCCTCACCCGGCAGGAAGATAAATCCATCCTCCCCGGCCTTCGCGTCCTGACCGCCAATGAGGTGCCTGACGAAGCCATCTACCTCAACCTCCGCGCTGCCAGCGGAGCCGCCGCCGTCCGCGGTTTTGAATGCGCCACCCTTCCCCCTGCCGGCACCCCCGCCACGGTGGAAAGCGACAGCCTCAATATCGACAAACGGTTCTTCGCCGGCAACATCAATGACCGTGAAAGCCTTGCCCTCGCCACCACCATCCAGGGCAGCGTGGTGCGCAGCGTCCGCACCCTCGATCTCGGTATCAAACGGGTCCGGGTGGACGAACTGCGCGACATCCGCATGCCCGCCATCTCCTGCAAATTGGGTTATCTCTCCCATAAGGATGAAGCCCAGAAGCTGGCCAGCCGCGACTATCAGGCCCAGCTGGCAGTGGCGATCGTCCAGGGCGTCGACCGCTACGCCGCCTTCCTCCGCACCGGCTATGAAACCCGCACGGAGGAGGACCGGAAGCGTCCCCTCAGCTTCGGTCCCGTGACCGTCAAACAGGAACCCGCCGTGATGCCTCCGGGAGCCGAAAAGATCGACCTCCGGCTCCCCATTGTCGCCTCCGGCAGCGCCCTCCCCACCAGCGCCACCGTCATCGCCGGATCTGCCATCGACAGGTCCAAGATGGAGCTTCAAGTTTTCCTTTTTGAAACCGTCAACGGAACCGAAATCGACCTCTCCACTGCCAATCCCCCGGAAGTCACGTGGCTCTCCGTCCTGCCGGACTGGCTGGCGGGTGTCCCCGAGTGGCTGCAGGTCAGCTACCTCCGCCCCTCCTTCTCCCTTCCGGAAACCAAAGCCTACGGCAACCGCTCCTACTATGGTTATGTCGCCCGCCTCATCTACGACGGCCGCCTCCTCGACGAAACCTCCTCCCCCGCCAACCTGAACCGCGCGCTCTATTACTTCACGCCGGTTTTCCCGCGGCGTTAACACGCCTTGCTCCAGACATGCTTGCCGGCCTCCAGCGCCCGGCAGTTGATTTTTTCGTGCTCCTGCATGTCGGTGGTATCCACAAGGAAGTCGAACGGTTCGCCGGCGAGCATGGCTTCGATATCCGGATAATGGTGAGCCAACTTGAACTTCTCCGCCTGCAGCTGCGCCCGCTCCGGCTTGATGTCGCAGAGGCTGACCACTTCGACGAAGTGGGGATTGCGTCAGTTGCGGCAGGTATATTGATTGGAAACACTGCCGCAGCCTATCAGACCGGTGCGGATGCGTTTTGGCGGCGTGTCCGCGGCCAGCGCAGGGTATGCCAAGGCAACGCCAGCGCCTAGCGCAGTCCAGGTAAAATCACCGCGGGTGATGCGGGTCGATGGATTCATGGATGGTTGATTCAAGCTGGTTTGATGAGGTGCATGGAGACGGAAACAGCGTTTCGATTTGTCGGGGTTTCACGCGTCCGGTGGCGTCCATCGAAACATCATGATATGGTTTAAGCCGGCGTTCTCCAGGAACAGGACGTATTCGCCGTTCTTGCGCAGCGTGACGTTCAGGGCGTTGTCAGAGTCCACGCAGCCGCCGCTGCCTTTGAAGCCGTTGATGTCCGGCCGGATCGTTCCGAGGTGCCCTCCGTCATCCATGCGGTGGACGCGAATGAGGCCGTAACCGTAGGCGACAAAGAGGTACTTGCCGGCGGCTTGCATCGCCACCGGCGCTCCGCCGCCATAGCCAGTGTCGGGCGTGTAGGACTTGTCGTTGAGCGGCAGATTGGCGGTCCAACGCGGCGTCCACTTCGCCGGATCGGACCAGTGATCATAGCGGACCAGCACGTTGCAGGCGTTCTCGTCAGTGCCGGGCGAGCCGCCAGCGATCATAGCGTCCTCGCCCGGGAGGTAGAACAGGCGTCGAAGACGGTCGCCGGTGAATTCCGGTGGGTATTGGTGCGAAACTTCGGACGCCCGGCGGTAGATCGGGTTGCCGCGCGGATCGATTCCTTCGCAAGGGAGATGGAAGATCGTCCCGTCGCCCGAGCATTGCCAAATGCCAGCTGCGGCATCCAGGTGCATGAAACCCCAGCGGGGCTTCCTTTCCACTGCGGCGAACTCTGCGGGGTCGGGAGCGCCGTCTCCGTTGCCGTCGGTCCAGATGAAGGTTTCGGCGTCCTCCGGCCACCGCTTGCCGTTCTCCGGACGCGACGCGGAGGCTCCCGCCACATACCCGCACGGGACCGCGACACACCCCTCGCCGAACTTGTAGATCTCCAGGCTGCCGGTCCCCTGGTAACCGCAATAGAGAAAGAGTTTTCCACCGATCCGCCGCACTCCGTTGATCAGGCGGTGGCTGGGGCCATGACCTTCGGTCACGCGGCTATCGAGCGGATATTTGAAACGATTAACAGTTAGTCCGGTCAGCGTCTGCTCACGGCCGGGTGGCTTGCTCCAATCCATGCTGAAGACGTTCTCCTTGGTATAGACAATGTTCTCATCGGCTGGGTCGGTGCAGGCAGTATCCAGCCAGCCACTCAATCCATAAACATCCCAGAGCCTTTGCCCCTTGGGTGAGTAGGCCTCGATCAAAGCATTGTACCAGGAGCCAAGGACCCCGGCGACGTAGAGGTTGCCGGCGGCGTCAAATCCCAGACCGCGGATCCAATGAAACTTCTGGGGTTGATACTTTCCCGGCTCGCCCGAAAAGATGCCGCCCTCCGCGCCGAAGGTGTCCACCTTCCTGGGTGTGCCCGAGACATCGTAGAACCAAATCTGACTGTGC
>JAYUWQ010000473.1:0-4100 GCA_043753485.1 bacterium | reverse complement strand
GCGCGAAGCTGGTGTGCCCTGCGGAGATGGGAGCCAGTTTTACAAGGATCTGTTCAAGGAGCTGCAGGCGGGGCGATAAGCCACCCGCCACCCAGGATTGTCAGCACAGCACCAGCACCTTGATCATTTACTTCGTGACCGCCAGGCCGAGCTCCCGGCCAAACACAGGCGGCCCTGACAGGGCGACCGGGTCACTCAAATCATTGAAGTGCCACCATTCGTCCGCATAAAGGGAGAAACCCGCAGACGTCATGGCCTGCTGGAGCCGCGCCAGATTGCGCTTCACAACCGGATCCTGCCCCGCATACGCCGCAGCGGCCTGTTTTGTGAAGTCATCGAAAGCGCCAGGCATTTCCCGCTCTTTTCCTGACAACTCCACCAGCGTCACATCCACCGCCCGGCCGTAGCAATGCTTCGACCATTTTTTCCGGGGATCAGCTACGTATTTGTCGTCTTTGAACAGCTGGAACAATTGCCACTGCACCTCCGGCGGACGGTAAGCATCGAGGACCAGCAGGCCCAGGCCGTGGGGTTTCAGGGCGCGTTGGGCGGCGGCCAGTTTTCGGGCCGTGGCCTCCGCCGCCATGGCAGGAAAGCCTGGTGGATAAAGCACCCGTTGGAAAACATTTTGCGGCGTGGCATACCGGAGACCGGTACGGATGCCGGCGTCGTAGGCCTGCACCGGCACCAGACCTTGCTGCTGCGCCCGGGCCAGGACGGCGCTGGCATTCACCGGCTCCAATTGCAGCGGCGGCGGCATGGTGCGGCAGCCGGTGAAAAGCAGCAGAAGGAGCAGACAGCAGGCTGGCCAGGGCATGAGGGGAATGGTTTCAACGCGGAGCTGCCGGCAGCCTTCAACTTCCGGCGGACTGGCCCGCCGGTTTCGGTGCAAAGCGTGTGCCGATCCCCTGCCCCGCCACCAAGTCCGGGATTTGCTGGGGCCGGCGGCCGTTGGCGATGATGGTTTCCACTCCAGCATTCACGGCGCTTTCCACGGCCCGCAGTTTGCTGATCATGCCGCCGGTGGAGTATTCGCCCTTCTCATCCCGGGCAAACGCCAGGACCTGCTGGATATCATCGACCTGCTCCACGATGCGCTCCGTTTCTCCCGGAGGCATCAGCCCATCCACGCTGGTGAACAGGATCAGCAGATCCGCCCTGACAATACCTGCGAGGCGGGAGGAGAGCGCATCATTGTCCCCAAACTTCAGCTCCTCGGTGGCCACACTGTCATTTTCATTGATGATCGGAATGATATTGCCGCGCTCCAGCAGGCTGAGCAGGGTATTCCGGAAATTCTCCCGCCGCTGCGGATCCTCGAAGTCCTGGTGCGTCACCAGCAGTTGCCCCACATGCAGACCGCAGGCCCCCAGCAGGGTGGCGTATTTATTCATCAACCGGGTCTGGCCCACCGCTGCACAGGCTTGGAGCACATTGGTCTGATCCGGCCGTTTGGCAAATCCCAGCGGCTGCAGCCCTGCGGCCACCGCCCCGCTGCTCACCACAATCACCTCGTGGCCCTGCTGCCGCAGGATCGCGATGGCCTGGCAAAGGTTCGCGAATTGACTTTCATCCAAGGCCGCAGTGCCCGGGCGGGTCAGGATGCCGGAACCGAATTTGATCACCAATCGTCTGGGGGAAGTACTCATTTGGAAGGAAGGCGGAAAATGGGTTGCGAAATGCCCCGTGTAAAGACAGATTGCCGCCCACACGACATGGTTCCGTCGTCTAATGGATAAGGCTCTGGTTTCCGGAACCAGCGATCTAGGTTCGATTCCTAGCGGGACCACCACCCCTCATCAGCTTGATTGTGGTGATTTTTGAAAAGTGGGACCACAGACCATCGAGTGGCTGTGGAAATTTCAGCCATCGGGTCCATTCTGGCGAAATCGTTGCCCCGCTCCGCCGCGAACAGCTTGCCCTGCCACGTTACGCGACGCATAAAGGGGACGTTTGGCAGAGTTTTTGCATTTGAATTCCTTCGCGTCCCATTTCCGGCGTTTTGCCGGATCCCTGAATTGACCTGATGCCCGAAAGCGGTGTCATCCCCTAGAAATACCCCAGCCATGTCGAATGTCCTGACCCTTTTCCGTGTAGCCTCAAGGCTATCCCCGCTTCCCCTCTACCCGGCAAAATCATGGTATGGATTGTTTGCGGTCTCGGTTCTTTCCCTGCTCACTCTGCACTCCCAGGCCCAGGAAGTCACCTTGGCCGCGTGGGACGTCAGCGGCGCGGTCAACTACGGCGAGTCTCCCCTGACTGCGTCCAGTGCGGCTCCCAATACCACCATCATTCCGCTGACCAAGGGGAGCGGGGTGACCACCAGCGGATCAGCCGCGGCCCGAGGCTGGGGGGGAACTGACTGGACTTCGGTCGATGCGGCCAACGCCATCAGCGTAGAAAAGTTCTTCACCTTCGGAGCGGCTCCCGGTGACGGTTACCGGGTTTCCTTCACGCAGATTGACCGTTTGGACTACCGCCGGTCCAATACCGGGCCCGCGGAAGCGCTCCTGCAATATCAAGTCGGAGCGGGCGCTTTCACCGATATTGGCCCCTTGTCCTTTTCGTCCTCGGCTTCGGGCGGGGAAAGTCTGAGTCCCATCCTGCTCAGCTCGATCAGCGAACTCCAGAATGTCGCCGGGGAAACCCCGGTCACGTTCAGAATCGTGCCTTTCGGTGCTTCCAGCGCCGGTGGTACTTTTTATATTTATGACCGGGCCAATACCACCGTCTCTGACCTCTCGGTGAAGGGATTGGTGAGCCCGACCGGAGGAACCCCGCCGGCCATCACCTCTTTCAGCCCGGACAATGGTGGAGCCGGCACTGTGGTGACCATAGACGGCACTTCCTTCACCGCCGCTCCCACCGTCAGCTTCAATGGAATCCCTGCTCCTGGGGCGACGGTGAATGCGGGCCGCACCCGGATCACGGTGACCGTCCCTGCGGGAGCCACGACCGGCCTGATTGTTGTCAGCACCTCCGGCGGGGCCGTCGCCTCGCCTTCCGCCTTTACAGTGCCTCCCCTGCCGGTCCTGGCCCTGAGCACGGATCCCACCTTTTTCGCCGAAAACGCCACCTTGCCCGGCACCGTCTCCCGCCCAGCCGAAGACCCTGCGCTGTCCAGTCCTCTTACAGTGAACCTCTCCAGTTCCAACATCGGCAAGGCGGTTGTTCCCGCCACGGTGGTGATTCCGGCCAATGAGCTGTTTGCCACCTTCACTATCTCCGGGGTTCCCGACAATGTTTTCACCCCCGCCATCACGGTCACGATCACCGCTTCGTCACTAGGCTATTCCAACGGCACCGCGGACGTCTCCGTCACGAATATTGATCCCGCCCCGCCGGCCGGGGCGCCGATCGTGGTGATCAATAAATGGCTCAACATCACTCCCGACCTGGTGGAACTGCTGGTCGTCGGCAATGGCACCCCCGGCACCACCGTAGACCTGCGGGGCATGATCCTGAAGGATTTCAGCGCCAGCATGGCCAACGATGGGGGAGGCAAGCGCGTCTTCAGCAGCACGGCTCCGATCACCACCCCCGGAGCACCGGCGGGCAGCAATTTATTTGAAGCCGTCCCGGTGGGCACCCTGATTGTGATCACCAATAACACCGTGACCACCGACACCGACACCTCGGATTTCCTGATCCGGGTGGGTCTGGCCGACACCACCTGTTTTACCGGCACCACCGGCGGCTTTGATCTCAGCGGCACCGAAATGGTGATGCTCAAGGCCGCAGGTTCAGCAGAGGCCGGTCAGGAAGGCGCTATCCACACCCTGGCGGCCGGCCCGAATGCCCCTGCCTCCTATGCCCGGTTTGATAGTGTCCTCTCAGCCAAACTTTTTGCCACCGGCACAAATTCCGCCATCGCCCAGAATGCGACGTCCACGATTTCCGACTTCAACGGAGTCGGGGCCATCTCCAGCGGAACCTTGTCCGTCGTTGATTTTGGCAAAGCCAACAATCCCTCCAACAATGGTTACATCCGCAGCCTGCGCGGGATCACTTCGCTGAGCGGGGTCGGCGCCGCCTCCATTGAAAACAAGACCCCAGGCAGCCCCTTCCTCGACAAAAATATTTTCGGCAGGGGCCTCAGC
>JAYUWQ010000472.1:0-4105 GCA_043753485.1 bacterium | reverse complement strand
ATTGCCCCTCCTCCACTTTGGCCCCGGCGAGCCGGTGCGTCACCTTGGCTGAGGCATCACGAATCGCCTGTTTCGCCGCCCCGGTCAGCGCGCCGCGCCGCTTCAGTTCGGCTTCGGCTTGGCCGGCACGTTCGCGCCATTCCTTGGTCAGGGCCTCCACGGCCGGCGGGGACATCAACGGCACCAGATCCCGCGGCTGGCCCTGGGGTTCGCAGCCCGGGAAGGCAAAACGCGTGCTGTTGAAGATGCCGTAAAGCGCGTAGTAATCCTGCGCCGTGATCGGATCGTATTTGTGATCGTGGCACCGCGCACACCCGGTGGTGAGGCCGAGGAAGTTCTTGCCGAAATTATCGATCACATCCTCGTGCATCAGGTGGACATCCTTGTCGATGTCGTGGCCAAACCGCCGGGCGATGGCGAGGTAACCGGTGGCAACGATGCCCTCGTTGCGTTCCTCCTCCGGTTTATCGGCATTCACCAGATCACCGGCCAACTGCAGGCGCACAAACTGGTCATACGGCAGATCCCGGTTAAAGGCGTCCATCACCCAGTTCCGGTAGCGCCACGCCTGCGGCAGGGGGCGGTCCGTGTTCTCGCCCGCCGTATCCGCATAACGCACCACATCCAGCCAATGCCGCCCCCACTGCACCCCGTAGTGCGCGGAAGCCAGCAGGCGGTCGATGACCTTCGCCCAGCCATCCGGCGACGGGTCTCCGGCAAAGGCCTCCACCTCCTCGGGCGTGGGCGGCAATCCCGTGAGATCATAGGTGGCCCGGCGGATCAGGGTGCGCCGGTCCGCCGGTGGGTTCGCCCTCAGGGACTGCGCCGCGAGCGGTTCATTGATGAAGGCATCGATCTTCTCCGGGGTCAGGGGTGCCTCACGCTGTGGCAGCGGCTGAAAGGCCCACCAATTCCTGGCTTCCTCCGGTTTCATCCCGCCCAGCTTTGCCACCGCCCCGCGCGGATCCGGCGCTCCCATCCTCACCCATTCCGTCAGCAGGGCGATCTCCGCCTCACTCAACATCCCGCCAGCCTTCTCCGGCGGCATCGCCAGATCCTCATCCCCGTAGTGGACTGCCGAGATGAGCAATGACTCCTCCGGTTTTCCTGGCACCACCGCCGGTCCCGAGTCGCCGCCCTTCTGCCAGCCTTCCCGCGTCTCCAGGGCGAGGCCGCCCTTGGTCTTTTCGCCGCTGTGGCATTCATAACACCGGTCCACCAGCAGCGGCCGGATCTTCGATTCAAAGAACTCCTCCCCTGCCCCGGCCCAGGCCGCCGCAGGAGTGCACAGCAGTGCGATGGCGCAGACGTAGTTCATACCTTGCCCTCCATCACCGGCAGCCATTCACGCCACCCCAGGATATGCCCGCGCATCAGGCGCTCGCAGGCCGCAGGCGGCAGGGATTGGAAACCCACCATGATCTGCTGGTGCGAGTCCGCCGTCTGCTCGCGGGTCGCCAGATTCTGGCCCTCATGCTGCCGGTGCAGCCGCCCCAGCCAAAGCTCCAGTTCCGCCCGCAGCGATCCCCACAGTTTCAACAGCCGCGCATTGCCCGCAGATTCGAGGATGAGCTGGTGAAATTCCAGATCCAGCCGCGTCACCTCCCCCACCGACTGCGCCCGGCGGGTCGCCGCCACGTTCATTTCCAGCCTGCGGCAGTCGTCCTTCAGATGCGGGGCCGCCAGCCGGGCCGCCACCGGTTCCAGTGTCAGGCGCACCACAAACAATTCCTCGCAGTCCTCCGGCGTCAGATCCCTCACAAAAGCCCGCCCCGTGGCGCTGAACTCCACCAGCCCCTCCCGCTCCAGGGAAAACAACGCCTCCCGCACCGGCACCCTGCTCACCCCCAACCGCTGGGCCACCGCCGATTCCGCCAGCCGGTCCCCCGGCTTCGCCAGCCCACTGAGGATCTCCTGCTTCAGCTGGAAAGCCGTCGAGTCGGAACGCGAAGGGGAAAAAAAAGGACCGCTCATTTGGTATACCGTTTGGTTCCCCTCAGAACGCCATCCCCTCCCCTCCCCTTTCAGCCGGGAAAAGCCTGCGATGCCCTGGCCGCCCTCCCGCAGCATCAGCAGGTCCACCCCTTCATCAGAGAACCCGGTTCACCTTGGCGGAACCATCCCCGCACCAGCGGCGGGAACTCAGTTCCCTTTGCAGGCCAATCCCCCCATTACTGGCACTTTGTCCTGGTTGACTGATAGTTGCGGGGCGTCCGGTTGGGATGGATCGCGGGCTATTATGTCCACAAGGAATCCCCGTTCCGCATGGTGAAGTCCACCCGGGAAACGGGATTGCGCTTCTCGTTAGTCCGGGTCATTGCACCGGAGCCATCAAACGGCAGGCACGGGTCGCGAAGCGGAACCAGAAACCGCGTTCCGTTAGTTCCCGGGCCTTGGGGATGCGGGCCTGGGCGAAGTCCGCAATGAGCATGGCCTCGACCTGTTTGGTGAATTCCGGGGACTCGATGGCCATGGTAATCTCGAAGTTGAGCCGGAAGGACCGGTTATCAAAGTTCGCGGTGCCGATGACGCTGGTGTCGTCCATCAGCACCACTTTCTGGTGCATGAAGCCCGGCAGATGCCGCCACATTTGGATGCCCGCCTGCTCCAGCTCTTCCAGATAGGACCATCCGGTGAACTGCACCATCCTGCTGTCCGTTTTATCAGGGATCAGGATCTTCACCTCAACGCCGCGCAGCGCTGCCAGCTTGAGGGCGGTGATGAACTGCTCATCCGGGACAAAATAGGGACTTGCTATCCAAAGTCGCTTTTTCGCCCGGTTGATAAGATCGACAAAGTAAAGCGTGCAGGTTTCCGAGGGATCGGCGGGTCCCGAGGGCAGGCACAGCACGCGCAGGCCTTGGCCCTCGGCCGCTGGCGGGGCTTCCCAATTGAGGTTCAGATTGTTTCCGGAGGCCCAGTGCCAATCTTCCGTGAATGAAACCTGGAGGCAGGACACCACGGGCCCTTCCAGTCTTAGTTGAGTGTCCCGCCACGGCGACATTTTGGGATCCTTCCCAAGGTATTCATCCGCCACATTCACCCCGCCGACCCAGGCTTCCTTTCCATCCACTACCAACAGTTTGCGGTGGTTGCGGAAATTAATTTGAAAACGGTTGGCAGCTCCTTTGGTGGAGTTGAAGGGCACCGCCTGCACCCCGCCCGCCCACAGCTCCTTCAAATAACGCTTCGGCAGCGAACTGGATCCGATCTCGTCATACAGCACATAACAACGCACTCCGGCCCTGGCGCGGGCGATGAGACGGTCCCGCATTTTGCGCCCCAGTTCGTCATCCTTGATGATGTAAAACTGGAATAGGATATAGTCCTTGGCGCGGTCAATCCCATCGAAAATGGAGTCGAAAATTGCCTTTCCATCTATCAGCAGATCCACCGCATTTCCTTGTGTCATCGGCAGTTTCGCCAGCTTTTCGCCGAGCGTGGCAACACTCCGGCCCGGAAAGGCCAGTTGATCGCGTTCCACCAATTTGTCCACATAGGCCTTGTTCCCCCCGCGCACCAGATCCTGATCCGTGCGCATTTGCGGCATATGCCCTTTGAACTCACTGCGGCCAAACACCCAATAAGCCGGCACTGCCACGTAGGGAAAAGTGTTTAGCGAGATCACCCACGCGATGGCTCCCTGGGAGGTCCGCACGGACATGACGGCCTGCACCGAGGTCAGGGCACCGACCAGGTGGGATAAGAAAATAAATCCCGCGATCCACCGCTTCCGCTTCGGGCCGAGGGATTTCCATTTAAAAGCGAGGCGACGGAGTGGGTGGAATTTCATAGGGGCTGCAACATCCAATCACACGCTGGCCCGGGAGCCAACGCGAAAGCGGCGGCGTTACGCGCTGCGCCACCTCTGGGAGAAGCCACACGGAGTCGTGTTGGGCGGCGCGGTTCAAGGGCGGGCCAGCCAGCAACAGCAGCTTCACGATAGGGACTTGGGTCAGATAGCGTTTCAGGATGATTTTGTGCAGGGTTTTCCGTGGACTCTCTAGGAGCCTGTTGAAAAACCCCTCCTGCCGTCTCCTGTGATTTTATTGTCAGGAAGAAGGATTTTCCTGGATGTCGGCACACGGACCTGGCAGGGTGGCAG
>JAYUWQ010000471.1:0-1693 GCA_043753485.1 bacterium | reverse complement strand
CCCGGCCCGCGAGGCCGTGCCGCTGCGGAATTGGTGGACGAGCTGGCCTTGAAATACAAAATCTGGACCAGCGAACCCTAGCCAATGCGGCAGGCCCTTTTTCATTCTCCCATGTCACACGTCAAGCTTTTCATCCCCGGTCCCGTCGAAGTCAGTGCCAAAACCCAGCAGGCCATGATCCAGCCGCTGATGGGCCACCGCAGCAAGGATTTTCAAGCCCTCTACGAGCGGATCATGCCCCGCCTGAAGACGATCTTCGGCACCAGCCAGCCGGTCTTCCTGTCCACTTCCTCCGCCTGGGGCGTGATGGAAGGTTCCATCCGGAATCTCGTCACCAAAAAGGTTCTCAACTGCTGCTGCGGGGCCTTTTCTGACAAGTGGTATGACGTTTCCCTCGCCTGCGGCAAACAGGCCGAAGCCCTCAAGGTCGCCTGGGGCCAGCCGATCACGCCGGAAGCGGTCGATGAACGTCTCGCCACCGGCGAATTCGACGCCATCACCCTCGTGCATAACGAAACCTCCACCGGCGTGCTCAGCCCCCTCAAGGAGATCGCCGCCGTGGTGAAAAAATATCCCGGCGTCAGCCTGATCACCGATACTGTCAGCAGCTTCAGCACCGTGCCGATCGATTTCGATGAACTCGGTCTCGACGTGATGCTCCTCGGCACCCAGAAGGCACTCGCCCTCCCGCCCGGCATGGCCCTCTTCGCGATCAGTGAGGCCGCCCTTGCCAAGGCCGCCACCGTCAAGGACCGCGGTTATTATTTCGACTTCGTGGAGTTCCGCAAGAATGCGGACAATTTCATGACCCCCAGCACCCCGGTCATCCCGCTGATCTTCGCCCTCGAAAGCAAACTCGAGGATATCTTCGCCGAAGGCCTGGAAAACCGCTACGCCCGCCACACCCAGCTCAATGACATGGTCCACGCCTGGGTGCGCAAACACGGATTCGACTTCTTTGCCCCGGAAGGCTACCGCTCCAAGTCGCTCACCTGTGTGAAAAACAGCAGGGAAATCGATACCGCCAAGCTGGTCTCCCTGATGAAGAAAAACCATCTCATGGCCATCGATGGCGGTTACGGCAAAATCAAAGGCACCACCTTCCGCCTCAGCAACATGGGCGACGAGACGGAAACCACCATCAACGAACTGATCGCGGCGCTCGATGACTCCATGGCCAGGCTGTGATGAAGCTTCGGCCAAGGCTGCTGACGGGCCCACGGATGGCACGGATGGATTCAGGAGGCCGGGCAACGCCCTCCGCACCTCCTCCCATATTTGTGTTATCCGTCCCATCGGTGTTATCCGTGGCCCGCCCAGCCTTCCGGCCCCAATAACCAATACCAGTCAACTTTCCCATGCTCTCCTTCTCCACCTGCTGGAACAGCAGCCGTCATACGGACGGGGAGGTCATGGTGGACGAGATCCTCAGCCTGGGGGTGGACACCATCGAGATCAGCCACGGGCTGAAGGTTTCGTTATTACCCGGCATCCGGAAGGCCTTCCAGGCGGGGCGGATCAAGGTCTCCGGAGTGCATAACTTCTGCCCCTCGCCGGTGGAATTGATGATTGATGCCCCGGACGCCTACGAGTTCACCAGCCATCGCCCGCACGACCGCGAGCGGGCCATGGCCCTGACCCTGAAGACCATCGAAACCGCCGCCGAGTACCACGCCAAATACGTCGTGCTCCA
>JAYUWQ010000470.1:0-4109 GCA_043753485.1 bacterium | reverse complement strand
GCCAGCAGCAGCGGCCCCCGGTAAACACTCACCCGGCCGGCCTGGCCGCGCTGGCCCGCCACGGTGCGCAGGCGCAGGGGGAACTCAAAGGTCACCCGGTCCTGGACGGTCCACTGGTGGTCCACCTCACAATAAGTTCCCGGCTTCACCTCCAGTTGCTGGTGGTTCAGCCTGCCGGTCGCGCCCTCCGCCCAGGAAGGAATGCGGAACCGGATGGTCCGCTTTCCCGGGGACTGGATCTGCCATGAGACATGGCCATCCATGGGATAACGGGACTCGCAGGTGAGGGCCGTTTTTCCATTATCGGCCGAAAAAGTCAGGGGCGCGTGGGTATTGACCACCAGGGCCGCCCCATCCTGCATCACGGCCCAATCCGCCAGCATGCCGGGGGTGCGGGGACCATTGACGGAACAACAATTTAATTCCGGCGTGCCGGCCCGGGCCTGGAACACGATTTCATGGGCGCTGGATTTCCGGTCGCCATCCATTGGCGTGCTGTAGGTCCACCAATGGCCGCCCGGATGCTGGGAGCCAAAGGCGGCATTGAAGGTCGCCAGCTCCAGCGCTTCCGCCGCTTCCGTGCCTCCCTGGAGCCGCAGCATGTCCACACTCAGCGCCATCCAGGCCACAGTGCAGCAGGTTTCGATCGCAGTGGTCGCCCAGGGGTCACCGGTGGCCTGTTCCCCTCCGCTGAAGGCTCCGCTGTTCCTGATATCATGGTCGCGGATGGTCCTCCAATGGCTGGCGAAGGCCTCGCGGTAACGCGGATCACCGGTCAGGCGCCACAGCTCCACGAGTGTCTGCAGGTCATGCAGGCTTTCCCAGCGGGGCAGGGGAGTTTTATAGAAAGGGACGCCTGCCAGGCCGGTGCGCAGATAGTTGCCGGAGCGTTCCCAGTCTTTTTCGATCTGCCGGACCAGCTCCAGATAGCGGGGCACCCCGGTGCGGCGGTGCAGTTCCGCCATGACATGACTGACGGCCATGTTCATCTCCGGTGAGCCGGCATCGATCACCCGGCGGGTGCCATCCAGATAAGTCCGGCAGATCAGATCGGCCGCCCGGCGCACGGCGTCGAACGCCGCCCGGTCGCCCGTGAGGTCATGCCATTCCAGCAGTCCGCGCATGATATGGTAGTGGCCCCAGAGATCCCATTCCCCCAGCAGCCGCCGGTCCGCCGGAAAGGGTCCCAGATAACCATCGGGATCCTGGGTTCCGATCAGTTCCGCCACAAACAGCCCGGTCCTTTCCCTCAACGCGGGCCGGTCCGTCACCTGCAGGGCGGCGACGCAGGACAGCAGGTATTTCCCGGCGAACTCCCCGGCCCATGGCACAAGCTGCAACGAAGGCTGCCGGTCCCGCAAACGGAACATTTCCAACATGCCTGGATTGGTGACAGGGGCGGACAACAGCCAGCCGTCCACGTTCGCCGAGATCCGCTCCCCGGCCACGCCGCCGAATTGATAGTGCCCGCCGGGAATGGACTGCAGCGCCAGCGCGCCTTTTTCCGCCACAGATTGGGCGATCAGGGGGGAGAGGGTGAGGAGCAGGAGGACAACAGGGCGCATGGGATAGTAACGATGTTCCGGAATGACATCTTGCGGCCCGGGCGATCACCGGTTCCCCGCCCTAGCGATCCCAGTCCCGCCCTGCCGGGAGGCCGGTTCAGGCGAGCATTTCCGATACGATGCGGGCGGGCTGGCCGTCGATCAGGCTGGCGTCCAGACCGTTGCGTTTGAAGACGAGCTTCTGGTGATCCAGGCCGAAGAGATGGAGCAGGGTGGCGTGCCAGTCGTAATGGTTGACGATATCCTTGACGGCTTCGTGGCCCCATTCGTCGGTTTCGCCCTGGATGTGGCCGCCTTTGAATCCGCCCCCCGCCATCCAGCAGGAGAATCCGTGGGTGTTGTGGTCGCGTCCCCATTTGTCAGGGCCGGTGTCGTTTTGCAGTACGGGCAGGCGGCCCATTTCGCCGCCCCAGTGGACCACCGTGCTGTCGAGCAGGCCCCGCTGTTTCAGGTCCTTCACGAGGGCCGCACAGGGCTGGTCGACTTCGCGGCAACGGTCGGGCAGGGCGCTGCGGATCACTCCGTGGTGGTCCCAGGACTGTCCGTGGTTCAGCACCTGCACAAAGCGCACCCCGCGCTCCACCAGGCGCCGGGCGATCAGGCACCGGGTGGCGTAATCGCGGGTGTGATCCTGGTCGAGACCATACATTTTCCGGATGGAGTCCGGCTCGCCGGAAATGTCGAAGGCTTCCTTGGCGGCCCCCTGCATGCGGGCGGCCAGGGCGTAGCTCTGGATGCGGGCATCAAGGTCGCTGTCGCCGGAGTGCAGGGTGAAATGCTCCTTGTTATAGGTGTTCAGCAGATCGAGTTGCCGCTGCTGGCCGCGGCCGCGGAGATGTGCGGGGGGATCGAGATTCAGTATGTGGGGCTCCCCCGGCCGCACCATGGTGCCCTGATAAACCGCAGGGAGCCAGCCTCCGGTCCAGTTCTCGTTGTTCATAAGGGGCGGCCCCTGCGGACTGGTCAGGGCAAGATAGGTGGGAAGCTCGTCGGTCTCGCTGCCGAGGCCATAACTGAGCCAGGAGCCGAGGGTGGGACGGCCGGAAGTGATGCGGCCGGTGTGGAGGGCGGAGACCGATTGCCCGTGGTTGTTCACGCCGGTCCGCATCGAACGGATCAGGGTGATGTCATCGACAATTTCCGAAAGATGGGGCAGCAGCTCGCTGATCTCCATGCCACACTGGCCGCGCGGGGCGAACTTCCACGGGCTGCCGAAGACCTTGCTGCTGGCTTCGGCCGCGTTGTCATAACGGATTTCCCCGGGGAAGGGCTGGAGGTGGTATTTGGTGAGCTGGGGTTTGGGATCGAACAGATCCATCTGGCTGGGACCGCCGATCATGAAGAGGGAAATCATCGACTTTGCCTGACCCTGATGGGCGGGCGGCTTGCCGGTGAGATCGAACTTCAGGTCTTCGGTGAAAGGTTTGGTGGGGGCCCCGATGAGGCCTTCCCGGCTGAGCAGCCATGGCAGGGCAAGGGCACCGAGCCCAAAGGAATGGGTGCGGAGAAAGTGGCGGCGGGAGAGGGCGCTCATGGGTTATTCGAGGTAAAGGAATTGATTGGTGCTCAGCATCACCTGACACCATGCCGCGAGGGCTTCGGTGGCCGCCTGGGCGGCTTCGCGGCCCTGCTGTTCGAGGTCGCGGCGCTGGTCGTGGAGAAAAACCAGGCTGCGGGCGGTGTCGAGCGGTTGCGGCACTTTGCCATAAAGCAGTGCCCACGCGCGGTGGATCCTGCTGAGGTCATGCTCCGGGGCCTCGCGCTGGAGACGTTCGGCGAGGGCCTGCGCCTGCTCGATGCTGAAGGTGTCATTCATCAGCAGCAGCGACTGCGGAGCGACCGTGGTGACGGTCCGCACCGTGCAGTTGGGATTCATCAGCGGCAGGTCGAAGGTGTCGAGCACCGTCAAAGGACGCGAGCGGCGACTCTCGATATACAGACTGCGGCGGAAGACGTTTTCCCCCGTGGTTTCAATTTTGTCGATCATGCCGTTGCCGGGATTGATCACCTCCCTGCCTGGCACGATACGTCCGGTGGTCAGGTCGCGGGCCACGCTGACGGGTTCCCCGCCGGTCTGCGGGTGGAACTTGCCGGTGACCGCGAGCATGGCGTCGCGCAGGCTTTCGGCATCGAGGCGCTGAAGTTTGGCGCCGCAGTAGAGCCGCTCGCGTTCCGGGGTGGTGCGGGGATCCGTTATCTGGCGCCAGGTGCGGCTGGTGAGGATGAGACGGTGGAGACGTTTCAACTGCCAGCCATGCTCCATGAAATTCGCCGCCAGCCAGTCGAGCAGGGCCGGATGCGTCGGCGGTTCGCCCAGCATGCCGAAGTCGCCCGGGGTCCGGACGAGGCCGCGGCCGAAGTGATGCAGCCAGAACCGGTTCACCAGCACCCGGGCGGTGAGGGGATGGTGTCCGCTGGTGAGCCACTGGCTGAATGCCAGCCTCCGCCCGGTCGTGGCCAGTTCCGGAGTGGGCTTGGTGAAGCCGACAGGTGGCCCCGGAGAGAGCACCTCCAGGGGGGCGGCTCCGATTTTTTCCTTCGGCT
>JAYUWQ010000469.1:0-1694 GCA_043753485.1 bacterium | reverse complement strand
CTGCCGCAAACGGTCCGGCTGGAAGACGGGGATCCCATGCTTCAACGCCAGAACCTTGGTGGCAGGAGGTGTCAGGATCTGTTTCCGGCCCACGGGTTTGTCGGGCTGGCAGACCAGTCCCACCACCTGGACCTCAGGCTGGTCCAGCAGGCTGGCCAGAGCGGGCACCGCGATGTCTCCGGTGCCCAGAAAAAGTGTTCGGGGGCGCATCGGGGATGATCACGGAACGACTGGCCGCAGGCAAGCGGTCAGCGACGACGGGCGGATCGACCGGGGCTCAGCGGGCCGGCCGGGCCGCCATCCCGTCGGGCACCGTCACTGGCAGGCGCGGCCCGAGCAATAATTCGTCCAGAGCGGGCCCCAGGGCCGGGTAATCAAAGCGGAATCCGGTTTCCATCAACCGGCCGGGCAGTCCCCGCCGTCCCGTCAGGGCGAGGGAACCATCGGAACCCATCAGCCAGGCGGCGGTCTTGACCATCCAGCCGGGCAGTCCCGGCATCCAGGGCCGGCGGTAGATCGTACGGAGTTCCGCCATCAATTCCGCATTGGTCACGGCGCCGGCGGTGCAGGCGTTGAAGGTGCCGGTCATGGCGGGATCCTGCACACAACGCAGGAAAATCCGGTCCATGTCGTGGGCATGAATCCAACTCACCCACTGCCGGCCATTCCCGGCGGCGGCGCCGGCAAACCACTTGGCGAGGCGGGCCAGCACCGGCAAGGCACCGCCCTCATTTCCCAGCACAAAGCCAATCCTCAACATGACCCGGCGCACCGGCGGCAAGGGGGCCTTGAAAAAAGCGGCCTCCCATTTTTCGCAGACCTCCGGAGCAAAGCCCTCTCCGGCGGGGGCGGTCTCATCACACCAGAGCGGCCCGGCATCGCCATACACGGCAAGGGATCCGGCCTGGACCCACACCGCTGGTGGCACGGTGCAGCGCCGCACCGCTTCAGCGAGGGCCCGCACACTGTTGATCCTTGATTTCAGAATTTCCATCCGGCTGGCCTTGGTGTAACGGCAATCCACATTTTTCCCTGCCAAATTCACCACCGCGGCGGCGCCTTCCAATTCCTTGGTCCATTCCGTAAAACGCGCTGGATCCCATGCCACGCCCCGGGCTGGAGCGGCCACCTTTTCCGGCTGGCGGGTCAATACGACCACCTCGTAGCCCGCTGCCGCATAGACCCGTTGCAAACGACGGCCCAGAAAGCCGGCACCGCCAGCCAGAATCACTTTGGGAGCAGGAGTTATATCCATAAATTTGAAAGATTGAGGGGGAATTCAGACCGGAACCGTCCGGCTGCTTCGTAAAGCACCGCTTTCAGGGCGGGATTCGATGTTTCGGAAATTTCAGTCATAAACGAAAGTTCAATGCAAAAAAGACCACTCAATCCCCGGTCAGGCCGAGCAGGCTGAACACTTTATCCCCCAGCTTCATCGCCTTGCGCAGGCGGCCCGAGGGCATCTTGCTCACCTTGTCGAACCACCCGTTCGTCATTTCGAAAAAGGCTTCAAGATCCTTCAGGCGCTGACGGGCATAGACGTCCTCCTTGCTCCCCGGATCGGCCTCGGCAATGCATTCCTTCAGGGCTCCAATGGTGGGATCCAATTCCCGCTTTTTACGTTCCACCGCGATGGTGCGGAACATTTCAAACACGTCCTTGATGGTCTCAAAGTGATCCCGGCGGTCACCCAT